>DUOC01000176.1 GCA_012839065.1 Thermoanaerobacterales bacterium
CGGGGGTACTGTTCTTCCAATATATGATGTATTATATAAAACACCGGAACTTAAACATTTCAGAACCTGCCATGAACAAGCAGCAGCTCATGCAGCTGATGGCTATGCAAGGGTAACAGGGAAAGTAGGGGTATGTTTAAGCACTTCGGGACCAGGTGCTACAAATCTTGTTACCGGAATTGCAAACGCGTATATGGACTCTGTTCCAATTGTAGCTATTACAGGGCAGGTTCCATTAAGCCTACTTGGAAAAGATTCTTTTCAGGAAGTTGATATAACAGGGATAACCCTTCCAATAACAAAGCACAATTTTTTAGTTAAAGACGTGACGGAGATTTCACAAACTATAAAAGAGGCTTTTGCAATTGCTAAAACTGGGAGACCCGGTCCGGTATTAATTGATATCCCCAAAGATGTACAAACAAGTATGGCTAAATTTACTAATATTACAATAAAAGACGATTGTGAGAAACCTGAAGAATATACTTTTCCAAAAAATTTATCCTTGATTGATAAGGCTATAGAAGCAATAAAAGGCTCTGAAAGACCTGTTATATATGCTGGTGGAGGGGTAATAACTTCAGGGGGCAGTTCTGAATTGGTTAAGTTTGCTGAAAAGGCTATGATCCCGGTAACGACATCACTTATGGGATTAGGTGCAATACCTGCAGAACATCCTTTAAATCTTGGAATGTTAGGTATGCATGGAACTGTATATGCAAATTATACGGTAAGCAATGCAGATCTTTTAATTGCTGCTGGTGCAAGATTTAGTGATAGGGTAATAGGAAAAATAGAAGAATTTGCACCTAATGCTAAAATAGTGCATATTGATATTGACCCTGCAGAAATGGGTAAGAACATAAAAGTAGATATTCCTATTGTTGGAGATGTAAAGGAAATTTTAGGCATATTAAACTCTGATTTGGAAGGTTTCTCCTATGGTGAAGAGAGAAAAAAATGGATTCAAAAAATTCAAGGATGGAAGAAAAAATATCCTTTAAAATATTGTAAAGATGGTTCGCTAAAACCTCAATATATCATACAAAAAATATCAGAAATAACAAATGGCGAGGCTATTATTACAACTGAAGTTGGCCAACATCAAATGTGGACTGCGCAGTATTACAAGTTTAAAGAACCTAGGACTTTTGTTACATCAGGAGGCCTTGGCACCATGGGTTTTGGGTTTCCTGCTGGAATTGGAGCTCAAGTTGGAAGACCAGATAAGAAAATTATAGTAATTGCTGGAGATGGAAGCTTTAAAATGAACAGTAGTGAGATTGAAACCCTCGTAAACTATAATTTGCCGATTGTAATAATCATTCTAAACAATCATACACTCGGCATGGTAAGACAGTGGCAAAACTTATTCTATGGAAAGAGGTATTCACAAGTTGATTTTCATAAAGGACCAGATTTTGTCAAACTTGCAGAGAGCTATGGCGCAGTAGGTATGAGAGTCGATAAAGCAGAAAAAGTAGAAGAAGTACTTTACAAGGCTCTTAACAATAACAGACCTGTGATAGTAGATTGTGTCATAGATGCTGAAGAAAAAGTATTTCCAATGGTACCGGCTGGTGCACCGATAAACAATATGATAGGCATCTAATATAAATATGGCATAAAATTGAAAAACATATAACATAATATAAGGAGGAGTTATTCATGAGTATTCAAATTTATATTAATGGCAAATACTATTCAAAAGAAGAGGCAAAGGTTTCAGTTTTCAATCACGGTTTCCTTTACGGGGATGGCGTTTTTGAAGGTATAAGGGCATATAATGGCAGTGTATTCAGATTAAGGGAGCATCTGGATCGGCTATATGACGGTATTAATACTTTAATGCTTAATGTAAAAGAGACAAAACTAGAAATGCAGGAAATTATTTTAGAAACGTTAAGACGCAACAATCTTAAGGATGCCTACATAAGGGCTGTTGTTGCCAGAGGAGTAGGGGATCTCGGACTTGACCCTGTGTATTGTTCAGACCCGACAGTAGTAGTAATTGCTGATACTATTGCTATATATCCACAGGAAATGTATGATAATGGATTGAAAATCATAACTGCAGCTACTAGGCGAAACAACCCTGAAGGAGTAAACCCCCAGGTAAAATCCTTGAATTATCTTAATAACATTATGGCAAAAATGGAAGCAAATAGAGCGGGTGCTCTGGAAGCAGTGCTGCTAAATAAGGAAGATTATGTTGCAGAATGTACTGGTGATAACATCTTTATAGTAAAAAACGGGGTCCTTATAACTCCACCGACTTATGCAGGTATTTTGGTAGGTGTGACTAGAAATGCAGTTATAGAATTAGCAAATGAAATGGGCATACCTTTCAAGGAAAAGCTCTTTACGCGCCATGAGCTCTTTGCGGCAGATGAATGCTTTTTAACAGGAACTGCAGCAGAAGTAATTCCTGTTGTAGATGTTGATGGACGAATTATCGGAAGCGGCAAACCCGGTAATATAACAAAGAAACTTATATCGGCTTTTAAAGAACTTGTAAAAAAAGAAGGCGAGCCTATTTTTAAATAGATAACATGATTAAATAATATATTAACGTATGCGTCGACCTTCGGATAAAATCTGGAAGGTCGACTGCTTGTCCTCTGCAAAGAAATTTTTGTTTTTCTTAAAACTTTACATTGCATCTTCCCATTTTTTCTTTTTTTCCATATTTTGCTTTAGAAAACCTTGGTGATCAATTACAAAACGATCATGTTCTGCCTCCCCAACTTTTTCCAGTTCGTCATAAGCCTCTATTTTAAAAACAAGCTTATTTTTTACTACTTCTACCAATTGAGCCCGGGCTGTAACAGTCATCCCAATGGGCGTTGGGGCTAGATGACGACATTCTATACGTCCCCCTACGGTGGTACTCCCCTCAGGCAGGTGTTCTTTCAAAGCATTAATAGCTGCATTTTCCATAATTGCCACCAACATTGGTGTAGAAAAAACAGGCACGCTGCCACTGCCTACTTCGGCGGCGGTATTCCCCACCTGTACTGTCATGCTAGCTTCTCCCATAAGTCCAGGTTTAAGCTTCATCTTTCTCATTCCTCCTTGAAGGTGTAGTATAAAAATACACCCAGAAAAATACCTGGGTGACGGTGAATAGTAGAAAAATTTATAAGTTTTAATAGATTTTAAAAAGCTACAGTAGTTATCCTCAGATTATAAAATAAAGCAGTATAAAAATTTATCACTATTGTAAGTCAATAATGGTGCCGAAGGCGGGATTCGAACCCGCACATCCTTGACGGACACTAGACCCTGAATCTAGCGCGTCTGCCAATTCC
>DUOC01000177.1 GCA_012839065.1 Thermoanaerobacterales bacterium
CAAGAAATCTTACAATTTTATGTTTTATTAATAAAAGGAGGGGAGTTATTGGATTTTGTTTTAAGTAAATACGCAGGTTTTTGCTTTGGAGTAAAAAGGGCAGTAAACCTTGCAGAAGAAGCAATTTGTTTAAAAAAACCTGTATATACATTGGGCCCTCTCATCCATAACCCAGAATTTATAGATAATCTAAAGCAAAACGGAGTAAAAGAAGTAAATCACATAAGTGAAATAGATGAAGAAAATGCGGTTGTTGTCTTTAGAACTCATGGTGTTAAACTAGGAACTTATTTAGAAGCTAATAAAAAAGGATTTGATATAATCGATGCTACATGCCCATATGTAAGAAGAGCGCAACTAAAGGCAGAACAATTATCAAAAGAAGATTATAAGGTAATAATATTTGGTGACCCTTCCCATCCGGAAGTAGAAGGGATTAATAGTTATTGTGAGAATAAGGCTGAAATAGTCCAAAGCCTAGATGAACTAAAAGAAGCAAATCTAATAGACATAAATAATAAAATTGGCATAATAGCACAGACAACTGCAAATAACGATGAGTGGAATAAAATAGTAAAATATTTAAAAGAAAATAAGCCCACTGTAAAAATATTTAACACCATATGTGATGCAACTAGCCAGCGGCAAAAAGCAGCTAAGGAGTTGGCATCTGCTGTAGATTTAATGATCGTGGTAGGCGGGTATAATAGTTCAAACACAAGAAAACTCACAGAAATTAGTAAAAGTATTTGCGAAGAAACCTATCAAATTGAAAATGCAAAAGAATTAAATATTGAATGGTTTAAAAACAAAAAAAAAATTGGTATAACCGCAGGTGCATCAACCCCTGATTGGATAATAAAGGAGGTTATCAGTCAGATGAAAGAAATATCGGAAACAGAAATTAGGGATACCGAGGCTTCACAAGAAGAAGATATTTTACATCAAAATAAACTTGAAAATAAAGAAAATAAAGATGAGGATCTACAAGAGAAGTATGAAGAAACCTTTAAAACCCTTAAAATAGGAGATATTACAAGTGGAACTGTTGTACAAGTTAGTGAGAATGAAGTTATGGTAAATGTTGGTTATAAATCGGATGGAATCATACCACTTAATGAATTATCGTCAGAGGATTTTAGTTCGCCTAATGAAATAGTTAACAAAGGAGATAATATTGATGTATATGTTCTGAAAGTAGAAGATAAAGATGGTAACTTGATTTTATCAAAAAAACGAGCAGATATTAAAAATGCATGGGATGAAATTGAAAAAATGTATGAAGCACAAGAGGTTATTGAAGCTAAAGTAATAGAAGAAGTAAAAGGTGGATTATTAGTCTATATAAAAGGGTTAAGAGGCTTTATTCCCGCGTCTCATGTTGATCTTCAATATGTTCCCGAATTAAGTGTCTTTATAGGTGAGAATTTTAAATTAAAAATAATTGAAGTAGATAGAAGGAAAAATAGGATAATTTTATCACGTAAATTATTACTGGAAGAAGAGTATCAAAAGAAAAGAGATAAAACATGGGAAAACATAGAAGAAGGTCAAATTATTAAAGGAAAAGTACAGCGATTAACCGATTTTGGTGCATTTGTTGATATAGGTGGGGTAGATGGTCTGGTTCATATATCTGAATTGTCTTGGGGTAGAATAAACCATCCTTCCGAAGTAGTTAAAGAAGGGGACGACATAGAAGTTAAAGTTCTAAATGTGGATAGAGAAAGAGAAAGGATTTCATTGGGTGTAAAACAAATACTTCCAAACCCCTGGGAAAATATAAAAGAAAGATATGAAATTGGTTCGATTATAACTGGTAAAGTTATTAAATTAGTTAGTTTTGGTGCTTTTGTTGAAATAGAACCAGGAATTGAAGGATTAGTTCATATATCTCAGATATCCTGGGAACATGTTATAAAACCTGAAGATGTACTTTCGGTCGGTCAAGAAATAAAAGTTAAAATTATGGACTTGAATCCCGAAGAACATAGGATGAGCCTTAGTATTAAAGAAGCAGAGGGCGCAAAAAACAATACAGATACATCGATAACAAACCAAAAAAACGGAGTTACTATTGGTGAAATGTTTAAAGATATATTAGAAGAAACAAAGCGAAATATAGATGATAATTAAGAATTAAAAGGGGATTTTTCCCCTTTTAAGTATATAATATTATATTAAGAGGTTATAATTATGGTACGAAAAATGAGAAAACAAGAGCACATAGAACTCTATTTGGAAACCTTTGATAAAAAAAAGCGGAATTTCTTTGATGATTTTAAATTTGTACACAACAGCCTCCCAGAAACTGATATTAAAGAAATCAATATTGAGACAACTCTTTTTAATAGAATTAAAATCAGGTCCCCCTTTTTTATTAATGCTATCACGGGCGGCACACTTGAAAGCAAGGAAATCAATAAGGTGATTGCGCATATAGCTAAAGAAATGGAGATTCCTATGGCAGTTGGCTCTCAGTATATTACACTTGAAGACGAATCCACTGCCGATAGTTTTAAAATAGCAAGACAGGTAAATCCTGATGGTATTATATTTGCAAATGCAGGTGCAATGATATCGGTAGAATCAGCCAATAAAATGATAGATATGGTTGAAGCGGATGCCCTACAAATACATTTGAATGTTCCCCAGGAAGTTATGATGGATGAAGGTGATCGCTGTTTTAAAGGTTATATTGCAAACATCGAAAAATTAGTGGCCAAATTAAAGCTACCAATTATAGTAAAAGAAGTAGGGTTCGGTATTTCAGGGGAAACAGCAAAAATATTAGCAGATATAGGAGTTCATGCAATTGATATCGGAGGCAAAGGAGGAACAAATTTTATAGAAATTGAAAATAAACGTTCCGACAAAGACCCGAATAATATTTTTTTAGAATGGGGAATACCAACAGGAGTCAGTTTGGTAGAATGTATAAAATCTGTCCCAAACAAAATTGATATAATTGCTTCTGGGGGTATTTGGGATGGTTTATCAGTAGCTAAAGCATTATCAATAGGTGCAAAAGCTGTTGGAATTGCTGGTTTGATACTTTATCTATTAATAAAAGAAGGTAAAGATAAGCTTATAAACACTTTAAAAAATATAGAAAATGAGTTAATTATTTCTATGCTAATGCTTGGTTCTAAGAATATTAATGAACTAAAGAAATGCCCAATAATTATAACTGGTGAATCAAAAGAATGGCTAGAATTAAGAGGATATGAAGTATATTCCTATGCAAGACGATAGACAAAAATAAGCAAAATTAATTTCGCTTCAATATCTTGACAATTTATGCGAATCTGTTAAAATTTTATTGATTACGAAAATAAAATAACAAAGGGGGCAACGAATGGAATGAATAACGCTTTGGGCCGTCATATTTTGGCAGAAATATATGGTTGTAACGCCGACATATTAAATAACAGAAAATTAATTGAACAAATAATGGTAAAAGCAGCTCTGGAAGCTGGTGCAGAAGTTCGAGAGGTGGCTTTCCATAAATTTAGCCCACAGGGAGTAAGTGGTGTGGTTGTAGTATCTGAATCACATCTTGCTATCCACACCTGGCCAGAACTTGGATATGCAGCTGTAGACGTTTTTACTTGTGGAGAACGAGTAAATCCATGGGATGCATGTAATTTTATAACAAGTATGTTTAATGCCAACCATATGACCGCAACCGAGGTGAAAAGAGGAATTTTTGA
>DUOC01000178.1 GCA_012839065.1 Thermoanaerobacterales bacterium
CGTCGAAGCCCCCTGCCGCTACGAGAATAATTTAGACAAAAGGTATCAGAATTCCTATGTGGTTGTCAAAGAGCTTAAAGTTGATTTTTCAGTACGTCGGAAAACTAACTATATTGTACAAGGAGGTTCGCTTAAATGTACACAGACAGGAAAATCAGGGTAGTTATTGCAAAACCTGGATTAGACGGTCATGATAGAGGTGCAAAAATAATAGCACATGCATTAAGAGATGCCGGTATGGAGGTTATATATACAGGGCTTAGGCAAACCCCTGAAAAGATAGTGGAAACAGCTATACAAGAAGATGCTGATGTTATTGGGCTTAGCAGCTTATCTGGAGCACACATGCATTTGTTTACAAGGGTTATGGAATTAATTAGGGAAAAAGATGCTGAAAATATAATTGTTATTGGTGGTGGAATAATCCCAAATGAAGATATTCCAAAATTAAAAGAATCAGGGATTGCTGAGATCTTTACTCCAGGAACTAGCATGAAAGAAATAATAGATTTTATAAAATCAAAAACAATTTCTAATTGTGAATAGGGTGGTGGTGACTCTATTGGAATTGAAAAAGAAGCTATTAGAACATGACAAAAGGGCTGTTGCAAGATTAATAAGTATGATCGAAAATGATGATCAAAAAGCATTTAACATAATTAGTGAACTTTTTTATCTTACAGGAAATGCTCATATAGTTGGGATAACCGGTCCGCCAGGAGCCGGAAAAAGTACTTTGACAGCAAGTCTTGCGAAAAAACTGCGCGATCTAGATAAAACTGTTGGCATTATTGCCGTTGACCCTTCCAGCCCTTTTACAGGTGGTGCAATATTGGGTGATAGAATTAGAATGCAGGATTTAGCCCTAGATGAAGGGGTTTATATTAGGAGTATGGGGAGTAGAGGGCATTTGGGCGGAATTTCAAAAGCAACTCATGCAGCTACGAGAATACTTGAGATATATGGCATGGACTATATCTTTGTTGAGACTGTTGGGGTTGGGCAATCTGAAGTAGATATTATGAAGATTGCAGATACAACTATTCTGGTTCTTGTACCGGGGCTTGGAGATGATATACAGGTCTTAAAAGCAGGTATTATGGAAATTGGTGATATTTTTGTTGTCAACAAAGCTGATAAGGATGGGGCAGATAAATTAGTTTTAGAAGTTGAAATGATGCTCAATTTAAGAAAAATGGAAAATGATTGGCAGCAACCAATTCTAAAAACTATAGCTATACAAGATACGGGTATAGATATTCTAGTAAACAAAATTTTCAAACACTATAACTATATAAAAACAACAGGATTACTTAAATCAAAAAAACTAAAATGTATTGAAGCAGAATTGGCAGAGATTTTAAGAGAACGTTTTATTGATATGGTATACAATAGTAATAATGCCCAACTTGATTTAAAAGAAATTGCCAATGAGATATTTAATAAGAAGACAGATCCTTATACTGCTGTTGATAAGATATTTTTTGAATTAAAAGAAAGGAGTAATTAAATGTTTAGGAACATAGATCATATAGGTATTGCTGTAAGGGATATAGATAAGGCTTTAAATATTTATAAAGGCATATTCGGATTAGAACTTGAAAAGATCGAACTTGTTGAAGATCAGAAAGTCAAAATAGCATTTTTACCAATAGGCAGCAGTAAGCTTGAGCTTTTAGAACCTGTTGATCCTGAAAGCCCGGTATTTAATTATATAGAAAAGAATGGTGAAGGCATACAACACATTGCTTTCACAGTAAATGATATTGAAAAGGTATTAAAAAAACTCAAACAAAATAGAATTAAATTAATTGATGAAACTCCAAGTTTAGGTGCTGGTGGTGTAAAAATTGCATTTATTCACCCAAAGAGCACTCATGGTGTATTAATTGAACTTGTTGAGCAATAGTGTCTTTGCAGATACAGGAGGTGTAAACATACATGTCAATAGAGCACAAACTAAAGGAACTAGAACAAAAAAGGCAGCAAGTAACAGAAGGGGGAGGCAAAGCCAAGATAACCAAGCAGCATAAGCAAGGCAAACTGACAGCAAGAGAACGGCTCGAAAAGCTGCTTGACAAAGACAGCTTTGTCGAGATCGACCCATATGTAGAACACCGCTGCATCGAATTTGGTATGGACCAAGTCGAAGCCCCCGGTGAAGGTGTAGTAACAGGTTACGGCACAATAGACGGCAGGCTAGTATATGTATTTGCCCAAGACTTTACTGTAGTAGGGGGCTCACTTGGGGAGATGCATGCAGCCAAGATCTGTAAAGTAATGGATATGGCAGCAAAGATGGGTGCACCCCTAATCGGGTTAAACGATTCAGGAGGTGCACGAATCCAAGAAGGAGTAGATGCATTAAAAGGTTTTGGCGAGATCTTCTATAGGAACACCCGATC
>DUOC01000179.1 GCA_012839065.1 Thermoanaerobacterales bacterium
AGAGTATTTTGGTGTTATAAATGTTGGTGATGATACTAAACTTATTAAACTGTGCGATAATAATGGCTTACTAACGGAGACTAGGGAATTTCAGAGCTCTCTTTTTAGACAGCTTAATGAAGAAAGTTCCAGTGTAAATGTATTAATTGGTTCCAAGAAATTCACCGAAGGCTGGAACAGCTGGCGTGTAAGTACAATGGGTCTACTCAATATTGGGAGAAGTGAAGGTTCAGAGATAATTCAGCTATTTGGCAGAGGGGTAAGACTGAAAGGCTATCAGTTTTCTTTAAAAAGAAGCAGTAGGTTAGAAGATATAAATGAAAAACAAATTCCCAAATTCATTAAACCAGTTGAGACCCTTAATATCTTTGGTGTAAGGGCAGATTATATGCAACAATTTAAAGAGTATCTGGAAGAAGAAGGTTTGCCAAATAATGAAGGTAAAAAGGAAATTATCTTGCCTGTTATTAGAAATATAAAGGGTGAAATTACTAGCGAACTTAAAACACTTAAGGTAAAAAGCAATTTAGATTTTAAGAAGAATAGTCCTAAACCAATATTAGGCTTTCCCGAGGGGTTAATGGAAAAAAGGCCAATAGTCGTGGATTGGTATCCTAAATTGCAACTAATAAAAAGTGGAAACAGGGAGAAAGCCAAAGAGCAAGGTTACAAGAATACAGGAAAATTATCTAAAGAGCATATTGCGTTTATTGATTTTGATGAAATTTATTTTGAGATTCAAAGATATAAGAATGAAAAGTCTTGGTACAATTTTAATATTTCTAAAGATATGTTAAAAGAGTTGCTCGCAAGCCCTACTTGGTACAAGCTGGAGATACCAGAGGAAGAGCTGGAATTTACTAATTTGAAAAATTATAGACGCTGGCAGGAAATTGCTACAGTACTTCTTAAAAAGTATTGTGAAGCTTATTATCATTACAAGAAGTCAGCTTGGGAATTGCCGAGATTAGAATACAAAGGTTTACAAGAAGATGATCCTAACTTTATAAAGGAATATACAGTGACTGTTTATGATGATGACGAAGCAGAATCATTGAAATATAAAATTAATCAGTTATCAAAAGAAATAGAAAAGGGTTCTTTGAAGGATGTAGATATGAGCAGATTTAAGCATGGTGGATTTGAACCTTTTGATTTCAGACGTCATTGTTACACACCACTTATTTTTATAGCTAAAGGCGAAACCCAGGTGGAAGTTAGTCCTGTTAACCTTAACGAAGGAGAAAAGAATTTTGTAATTGATTTAAAAAATTATTATGATAGCAATTCCTCTTTCTTTGAGGATAAGGAGCTTTACTTATTAAGGAATAAAAGCAAAGCAGGAATTGGTTTCTTTGAAGCGGGGAATTTCTATCCAGATTTTATTATGTGGATACTTTATAAGGACAAACAGTATATTACTTTTGTGGATCCAAAAGGTATTCGGTATCTTGAGGGCGGAGAGGAAAATCCTAAAATCAAATTTTATAAAAAAATAAAAGATATTGAGAAAAGGATAGGAAATAGCAGGATAATCTTAAATTCATTCATACTGTCATTTACGACGTTTACAGATGTAAAGAATACTTGGCGGGGCAGCATAACTAAAGAATTTCTAGAAGAGAAGAATGTGTTGTTCCAACAAGATGACAGGGATAAGTATATTGGGAAAATGATAGATACTATTTTAGCGAGTAGTATTAATACTTAAAGCAGAAATGTTAAGGCAGGCCTTATATTGAAGGCTTGCCTTAACTTTGAATTAATATTATTGAGAAATGATTTAAAATGGAGGGAAATCCGTGTATATCGCTAAAATAAGAATTCAAAACTTTAAATGTTTTCAGGATATAGAAATAGAGTTTAATGAAGGTCTAAATGTAATTATCGGGGAAAACAACAGCGGGAAAACAACCTAAAGGAATATCAAGAGGATTTAAAAAAGGCAAAAAGAGAGGTAAAAAAGACTGTTGGGATGTATTAGAAAAGCATTTAAAAAAGTATGTTTCGAGAATATATGCAGGAAATGAAGATAGCAAAAATAGAGCTGAACCAGAATACATAAAAAAATTTCACTGCGAGTATTTGGACGCATTAAGAGATGTTGAGAGTAAAATGTTTATGGGGAAAAATGCAATGCTTGAATCTGTCTTTCATCCAAAGTTATTGCAAGAAGAGTGGTTTCAAGAATTAATTGCTGTTCAGGAAGAAAATTTAAAGTATGAGCAACGATTTTTGTTTTTTAATCAGATTTGTTTGAAGAATGGGGCGGCTCCAGATGAACCTATGGAAAAAGCAAAGTTTTATGTTGAACCCACTAAAGAAAGTCTAAATGCGAAGGTCTTTAGTGGTAAAAGTATGCGTGATGTTATTGAAAAAGTAATATAGTATTCTTTAGATGGATGTAGTATTGAGGAAAGATTACCTGATTATTTAGATGGGTATGAAGAAAGCCCAAAGCGGTTTGCGCCTATAAATAAGCAATGATGCAATCAAATACATAATGTCGCATTTAATTACAAAGAAATTTGAAAGGAGATAAAATCTATGCAATGTCCCTATTGCAATGCTGAAATGGAAGTAGGTATATTAGAAGGAGGAAGGTATCTTTTATGGGGAAAACAGCCTCACAAATTATCTTATCATCCTAAAGCGGGTGAAGTCTTACTTGGAGAAAAAACGATTAGTTCTGTGAGAGTAGATTCCTATATTTGCAAGCAATGTAAAAAGATTATCATAGATTATGCTAACCTTGGCGGCGTAAGAGAGGTGTAATAACTATTATTTTATGACGTTAATAGTTTACAAGTAATGCAGGGAATAGGCTATAGAAGAGGTTGAGAGGGTGTTAAGGGAATCAGGCAAAAGGGAATAGGGTATAAAGGTTAAAAAAAGGTTAAAAAACAGGTGCTTTTATGATCTAGACAGTGTAAAATAAAAGTATAAGGGACGGATTTGTAGAATTATGTTACTTAATTATTGTATAATACTTATAAAGACATATAATAGGGTGAGATAACTTATGGAATCTATTATTAATAGCGAAAAGCATAATATTGAATTCAGGTATATAACCGGACAAGATATGATAGAAGAAGTCAAACAACTTTTTTAGATTATGCTCAATCATTAGAAGTAGATCTTGCTTTTTAAAATTTTGGAGAAAAATTGGAGACACTACCAGGTAAATATGGACCACCTAATGGAGTCTTAATATTAGCATTAGACTTAAAGTATTATTTTTAGATTTAGCATTGCATACAACAGGAGGATTTCGTTATGGCTACTTTTGAAGATTTCATTAAATTGGATATCAGAGTTGGAGAGGTTATTGAAGTGGAGTTTTTTGAAAAAGCGAAAAAACCGGCCTATAAATTAAAGATTGATTTTGGCGATGAAATTGGCATAAAGAAATCAAGTGCCCAGATTACTGAATGCTATAAAAAAGAGGAACTAATAGGCAAGCAAGTATTAGGAGTGGTAAACTTTCCACCAAGGCAAATTGCTGACTTTATGTCGGAGGTATTAGTGTTAGGAGTTTATGCTGAACAAGGCGTAGTATTAATTCAACCGGAACAGCCTGTTAAAAAAGGCGACAAATTAGGTTAATACGCAGCTTCCTAAAATAAAATATAGGCAGTATATTTTATGCCATAATATTGGCGGACAAGAAATTTATAAATAATTTGGTGTTAAGCACCATAGGAAGAGAGGTGAAGGGAAGACTATGACACAGCTACAGTTTAGAATCGAACATACTGAGGATTATAATGTTTTGGAAGAGTTGTTCATAAAAAGCGGGATTGAAGTCGGTAATGAGCCTATTGTTACAGAAAAGTTGAAATGCTGGAAGGCTGTCCATGACCATGGGGGAGTAGGAACCTTAATTGGAGGAGCGATTCTCGGCAAACGTGGTGCCTATTACGTTGTTGACGGTATTGCAGTGGAACCTGAATATCGAAAGATGAAAATCGGAACTATCATGCTTGATAAACTAGTGGAATACGCGAAAGAAATTGGAATAAAAAAATTATGGCTTATGGCAAAAGCACCGGGTTTCTTCAAAAATTATGGATTTGCGACTGTGAAAAGGGAAGATGCACCTAACATATTTGGCTGTTTTAATTGTGATCGATATGGGAAAGACTGCAAACCGGAACCAATGGTTCTCGATTTGTAAGCTGCAAACATGGCTACAATTATAAATTTTAATTCAATAAATAAACTCTCTTAAGAGTAAAACCCCTCCTTAAGAGAGTTTATTTTATTTATCCCATGCAACGTTTCGAACACTCCATCCGTCTAATATATGAAGCAGCTGAAAACACTAAGGGACGTACCTTCTGTGTTCGAAGGGCTAGTGTTTTGTCGGCGACCTTGTGGGCATCTGTGTTCGAAGGGTTAGTGGTTGTCGGCAACCTTGTGGGTATCCCTGCTTTGACGGATTCCTCTTCCGATGTTACTAGGTTTCGCTTACTGCGCTAATCTAAATCTTCCTAATGGTAGATTCTATCGATCAGATTGTATAGAATGAT
>DUOC01000180.1 GCA_012839065.1 Thermoanaerobacterales bacterium
CGTCGAAGCCCCCTGCCGCTACGAGAATAATTTAGACAAAAGGTATCAGAATTCCTATGTGGTTGTCAAAGAGCTTAAAGTTGATTTTTCAGTACGTCGGAAAACTAACTATATTGTACAAGGAGGTATTTATTTGTGCACGATATTGAACAAATACTATTAGATCTAGTTGGTGTCCAAAGCGATACAGGTACAAAATTGGAGTGTCAAATGGCAGAAAAGATTTACGGAATGATTAAAAGCAATATATATTTTAAAGATAATCCAGAGCTTTGTGGCACTTATGAAGGAAAGGATATCCTGAAAAGACCAGTGGTATGGGCTTTGAGAAAAGGAAGAAACAATAAAACTATTATATTAATGGGCCATTATGACGCAGTAGAGATTGAATCCTATGGAGTTTTGAAACCTTATGCTTTAAATCCCAAGCTATTGAAGAAAAAGTTTAAGGAGGTAGAGATAGGTAATGAAGAACTAAAAGAGGATTTGGAAAATGAAGATTGGGCTTTTGGCAGGGGCATAGCGGATATGAAAGCGGGAATAGCAATTAATATGCATACGTTGTTTACCAACGGCAATAAAGACATAAATATTCTTTTTATAGCTGTTCCAGATGAAGAAAATATGTCATCAGGGGCTATACAATCCATAGAACTTTATAAAATTTTAGAGGATAGGTTTAATCTCGATTATAAATTATGCATAATCAGTGAACCACAATTTAGAAATGTAGGCGAAGATATTCAATTAATTGAGGGAAGTATGGGAAAATTCTTACCTATTATCATGGCAAAAGGAATATTGACTCATTCGGCACAGATATTTAATGGATTAAATTCTGGATTCATAATATCTGAAAGCATCAGAAATATTGAGCTTTCTACAGAAATAATTTCAGAAGATATGGGGATATTCACACAGCCACCTACAGTACAAATTTTTAAAGATTTGAAGACAACTTATGACGCATCAGTACCTGAATATAGCGTAGCTTGTTTTAACGTCTTATTCTTAAATAATAGAACTCCATTATCCATTATCGAGAATTTTAAAGGAATTTGTAAGAAATCCCTTGATTATGTAATTGAAAAATATAATGAAGCTTTTGACGTAATGAAAGAAAAGGGATTTATAGAGGAAAAAGCTAGAAAACATTTTAGAACAGAAATCATAACTTTAGCCCAATTAGAAGATAGGGTAATGCAATATAAAAGGGATTTTAATTCCTACAAAGAAGAAATGGACAAAATGTTGGAAGATAAGATTAGAAACCATGAAATAACTTTGCAAGATGCTAGTATTCATTATATGAAATCCTTATTGGAGGTTTCAGGTATTGATTATCCAGTGATAGTAATAGGGATTGCGCCACCATATTATCCAGCAGTTAACAATGAAGCAATTGGCGAGGATATTAACTATTGTCTACAAAACTTGTCAGAGTATATGAACCAAAAATATGGTATAAAAACTAAGAAGGTTCCATATTTATCTGGTATGACAGATATGAGTTATATGTCTTCTGTTAATCCAGAGGAAGAAAGGAAATTTTTAAACAATCTTACATTACCAGCTACTATATACGATGTACCCGTGGAAAAGATATCAGAATTAAACATTCCTTCATTAATGATTGGACCAGCATCTAAAGATGTGCATCAAATAGGTGAAAGGGTTTATATGCCTGATGTCATCAGAAGGATACCAGATGTTTTTAATAGGATTATTGAAAAGCTATAAAGGAAAATAAAAGGAGTGATAATTCATGAAAGGGATTTTGGAGTATGCAAAAAAGATTGAAGGCGAATTAATTGCTAACAGAAGACATATCCATATAAACCCAGAAGTTGGATTAGAATTACCAAAGACCACAGCCTTTGTTATGGAAAAATTAAAAGAAATGGGATTAGAACCAAAAGAAATTTCTAAATCAGGCGTAGTAGCAACAATTGGAAATGGAGGTAAAACAATTCTTTTAAGAGGTGATATGGATGCACTGCCGTCAAAAGAAACCACAAATCTTCCTTTTAAATCATGTAATGATTATGGGCATCTTTGTGGGCATGATATGCACACAGCAATCTTATTAGGTGTGGCAAAGATTTTAAAGGAAAAGGAATCTGAACTAAGAGGAACCGTAAAATTAATGTTTCAACCAGGCGAAGAAACTGGTGCTGGAGCGAAGGCTATGGTAGAAGCTGGTGTGCTGGAAAACCCTAGGGTGGACGTAGCTATGGGCCTTCATGTAAGTGCTGATTTAGAACCTGGCAAATTTGAATTTACAAATAAAATTGCATCGGCATCTATGGATACTTGGCTTTTAGAAGTTCAAGGGAGGGGAGGTCATAGTTCTACACCACATTTGGCAATTGACCCTTTGATGATAGTAAATACATTATATACAATGTTAAATAGCCTAGTTGGCAAGGAAGTAGATCCATTTGAAACAGCAATACTAACAGTTGGGAAAATGGGCGGGGGAACAGTTGCTAATGTCATCCCCGATACGGCTGTGTTAGAAG
>DUOC01000181.1 GCA_012839065.1 Thermoanaerobacterales bacterium
ACGATGAGGGTGGTAGAGTATTCTATAGCCCTTGCTGAAGAAATGGGGCTTTCCCCTGTCCAAATTAAAAATATTAAATATGGTGCCTTGCTTCATGATGTGGGAAAGATAGAGATAGATACTAAAATATTAAATAAAAAAGGTCCCCTTACTCAAGAAGAATATGATATAGTAAAACTTCACAGTGAGTACGGGGCGAACATTGTTAAACCTATTTTTCCCCTTAAATCAGCAATCCCTATAATACGTCATCATCACGAACATTTTGATGGTACCGGATACCCTGATGGGCTAAAAGGAGAGGAGATACCTATAGAAGCAAGGATTATAGCGGTAGTCGACAGTTTTGATGCGATGACTACAGATAGACCATACAAAAAAGCGATAAGTTATGATGAAGCTGTAAAAAAATTGATTAAAAACTCTATGACGCAATTCGATCCAAAGGCTGTTAAAGCATTTATAAGAACCCTTAAGAAAAAAGGATGGTGGGATACAAACGAATAAAAATGGAATTACAAAAAGCACATCCTAGACAACATAAGGAAAAGGATGGTGGGATACAAACTGTGTCACAGATTAATATAAATAAAGATAAACCTTTCTTTAGACAATTAACAAGAAAACTAGAGCATTTAATATTCCCTGGGGAAGGAATATGTGTAATATGTAAAAAATCATTAAAAGATATAGAAAAAGGTATATGTTCAGATTGCATATCACAAATTCCGCCGATAACGGAACCTTATTGCACTAAATGCGGGAAGCCACTTTTGGGAAACAACAGAAATAAACTTTGCAGTGACTGTCTTTTGATGCCTAATAGATATTTTTTACAGAACAGATCTTATGGTAAATATGAAGATATACTAAAAAAAGCTATAATCTTGTATAAATATAAAAATAAAAAATCCCTGTCTGACCCATTAGGTTCTTTGATGTTGAGTACATTCAAAAAACAGAATTGGCAGCCTCCCGAATATATTATACCTGTGCCGTTAAGCAGAAAAAGGCTCCGCGGTAGAGGTTTTAACCAAGCTGAATTACTGGCAAGTGTTATAAGTAAAAAAATCGGGATACCAGTTCTCAACAAGAATCTTCTGCGAACCAGGGCAACCGAGCACCAAACAAAGCTGGGGAAGATCCAGAGACAGGAAAATGTAAAAGGTGCATTTAAGATAATTGACAGCAGTATGATAAGAGGGAAGACGCTATTACTTATAGATGATGTATATACAACAGGTGCCACATTAAATGAATGCTCTAAGGTGCTTAAGGAAGCGGGAGCTTCGAGGATATATTCATTGACTTTGGCAGTAGGAAGAGGTTTTTAACGATTTTTATCCAGATAATTTGAGACGATCAAATTAGAATAGAAGGAGGTGAAAACCGTTACCGGAAAACTAACAATATAAAAAGATAAAGAGTAAACTTAATAGGTTTTCAGTAGCGGAGTATTATAATGGATTTAAGGAATTGTCCAATATGTGGTAAACTGTTTGTTTTTATGACTAGAAACATGTGCCCTGATTGTATAAAAAAAGAAGATGAAGAATTTGATCTTGTAAGAGAGTACATAAATGAGCATGCTGAAGCAACTATAGATGAGGTATCAGAAGCTACAGGTATCCCCCCATCAAAAATTTTAAAATTCCTAAAAGAAGGCAGGCTAATGATAAGTCCAAACAATATAAATATAGTACTTAGATGTGAAATGTGTGATGAGCCTATCCTCACCGGAAGGTACTGTAAAAAATGTGCAGAAGAATTTGCTAAAGGGCTTAAAGGAAGTGCATATAGAGGAGAAATAAAAAACGAGCCTGCGAAACAAGGAAGGATGCATACTATCGATAGATATAGGGACAAAAGGAGATAACTTTGATCCTAGACAAGGCGTCTAGGATTTTTTGCTGAAGTTTAATATATCAAGAAACATTATTTATATCATAATAGGTGTTGATAAATTTAACAGTTGCTAATAATTTGAGCAAATTGCTCGGTAGGTTATCTAACTTTATGTAATTATCGGCAAATTAATTTTCGAATATATTTAGGGCGTAATCCTGTAGAAACAATGGTTTAGAAGTTATGATAGGAATTTATTATTATTTTTATTATTGTTGGAACAGTAATTGCATGTTATAAATATTAAATCCTTCAGGATTTAATATTTATGCAGCTTAAAAAAATACTATAAAAAATGGAGGGATCATTGCACAAGACAATAAAAATACAGACAAACAAATACTCTTTAGGTATTAAAGAAACAATATTAGCAGAAGAAATAAGGAGGTAATTTTATGGAAACCGTTTTAATACTCGCACCGATTATAGGTATTATAGCTTTGCTGTTTGCTTTATCTAAAGCCAAATCTGTTGCCAAAGCAGACCCGGGTACCGAAAGGATGAAAGAAATATCATCTTATATCCATGAAGGGGCAATGGCTTTTTTACAAAGAGAGTACAAGTCTTTGATAATATTTGTTATAGTACTGTTTATAGTATTGATTTTTGCAATAAATTTTGGGACTGCAATCAGCTTTTTGATAGGTGCATTTTTTTCGGCACTTGCAGGATACATTGGCATGAATGTTGCCACTAAAGCAAATGTCAGAACTGCAAATGCAGCAAGAGGCAGCGGAGGCATGAGCAATGCATTAATAATAGCCTTTTCAGGCGGTTCCGTAATGGGAATGTGTGTTGTAGGATTAGGGATATTAGGGGTAGGGGTATTATATATGATTTATCCTAATCCCAGTATTATAACAGGTTTCGGACTTGGAGCATCATCTATAGCCCTATTTGCCCGTGTCGGCGGTGGGATTTACACCAAAGCCGCAGACGTTGGAGCAGATTTAGTAGGAAAAGTTGAAGCCGGAATACCGGAAGATGACCCAAGGAACCCGGCAACAATAGCCGATAATGTTGGGGATAATGTTGGTGATGTAGCCGGTATGGGTGCAGATCTGTTTGAATCATATGTAGGAGCTATTATATCTGCGATTACTTTAGGATTAGCATCTTATGGAGAAGCCGGGGTTAACTTTGCACTGGCATTATCTTCTGCAGGTATTATTGCTTCGATTATCGGGGTATTTTTTGTAAAGGGTGATAAAGACCCACAAAAATCACTAAACACCGGCACTTTAATAAGTTCAATTATAACAATTATAATAGCATTTATATTAAGTAAATATATTTTGGGTTCCTATCAACCATTTATGGCAATATTATCAGGATTAGTAGTTGGATTAATTATAGCTAAAATAACTGAATATTATACATCTGCAGATTATGAACCGGTTAAGAGTATTGCACGAGAATCTGAAACAGGGGCATCAACAAACATAATAGGCGGCCTTTCCGTAGGTATGATGTCTACAGGCGGTCCGTTAATTGTAATAGCGATAGGTATATTAGTTGCCTTTTATGCATCCGGAGGGGGAACTAATGTAGGTCAGGGCTTATATGGAATAGCTCTTGCAGCAGTTGGTATGCTTTCTACAGCCGGAATGACTATAGCAGTAGATGCTTATGGGCCAATAGCGGATAATGCAGGCGGTATAGCAGAAATGTGTGAGCTTCCGGAAGATGTTAGAGAAATCACCGATAAACTTGACTCTGTGGGGAATACAACAGCAGCAGTAGGGAAAGGGTTTGCAATAGGTTCAGCTGCATTAACCGCATTAGCACTCTTTGCCTCTTATACTCAAGCAGTGGAATTAAGCGGTATTGATCTTATAAGTCCTGAGGTAATAGCCGGAATGTTTATAGGGGGAATGCTGCCATTTATATTTTCCGCAATAACTATGAAGGCAGTAGGAAAGGCTGCTTTTAGTATGATTGAAGAAGTAAGGAGACAATTCAGGGAAATCCCGGGTATAATGGAAGGAAAAGCCACACCGGAATATGGAAGATGTGTAGATATAAGTACGCAAGCAGCCCTTAAAGAAATGGTTATACCGGGAATTCTTGCGGTAGCAGCACCTGTAGCAATAGGATTAATACTCGGACCGGAAGCCCTGGGAGGTCTATTGGCAGGTTCTTTGGTAACCGGGGTACTTATGGCTATATTTATGGCAAACTCAGGTGGAGCTTGGGACAATGCTAAGAAATATATAGAAGAAGGTAATCACGGCGGCAAGGGAAGTGAAGCTCACAAAGCAGCAGTAGTAGGGGACACTGTAGGAGACCCATTCAAAGATACCTCAGGTCCATCATTAAACATACTAATAAAACTGATGACTATAGTATCTTTAGTGTTTGCACAGCTGTTTGTTAATTATGGCGGGAAGTTATTCTAAGGTTGATCTAAGGTGTAGGAAGTAATTTCTGTGGAGATGACGGAACTCTCTGTCGAAATCAAGGTTAAAATCCCTCTTTTTTTTAGAGGGATTTTCTTTTTTAAGGAATGAAGAGGGTATAATTCTGAAGATTTTAGTATATAATGAGACAATTTGGCAAGAAAAACGCTGAAAATAAACGGATAGAAAGGAAATCCAGGATATTTGTTTATTTTAACACCTAAAGCGATTAAGGATTTGTGCCGATAAAGATTACAGAGAGAAAAGTGAGGTGTTTTCTTATGATTATATCAAACAATCAAGTACAAAAGGTACTACAAGCCTATTATAAAACAAAAATAGAAGATAACAAAATATCTAATAAAAAAACAGAGATTCCCATCAAACAAGAATTCGGATCAGATAAAGTTGAATTATCTAAGGAAGGTAGAGAATTTATCCTTGCTATGGAAGCAATATCTAAGACTAGTGATGTAAGGACAAAAAAAGTAGATGATATTAAGGGGAGGATCGAAAAAGGTATTTATTCTGTAGAAGGCGAAAAAGTCGCCGAAAAGATATTGAATAGAATATTAGTTGATGAATTGATCTGATAAGGAGGAATACTCTTTATGCTTAAATTAAGAGAACTGGCGGAGGTTTTAAAAGAAGAGTTGGCTATTTATAGAGAGATACTGGCCGTATCAGAAAAAAAGACTGATGTATTAATAAAAGGAGATATCAAACAATTAGACGAGATAGTAAAAACAGAAGAAAGGCTTATATTAAGTATAGGCAGACAGGAAGATTTGAGATATAAAATTCTACTGGATTTAGAAAAAGAGGCAGGTATAGATGCAGGCAGTGCAACCCTTTCAGAGATAATAGAGAAATTAGGGGCTGGCGAAGACTATGGATTTTCAAAAATCCAACAAGAAACTATAGAGGTTCTTACTAAACTGGAAAAGGTAAATGATCACAATTCAATTTTATTGAAAAAATCCCTTAACAGTTTAAACTCAACCATTGAACTAATAACATCTTCATTAGAAAGTGAGACAGGTGTATATAGTGATAAGGACAAAAAAGAGAAAAAATCAAAAAGTATTGTGGATTACAAAGTATAAACAGGAGTGGTTTTGATGAGATCATCGTTTTTCGGGTTGGAAATAGCCAGACGGGCTCTTTTTACCCAACAGCAGTCCTTGGATATTACAGCCCACAATATAGCAAATGCCGATACAAAGGGGTATAGCCGTCAGGTAGGCATACATTCGGCTACATATCCGGGGCTTACCTATTCCCTAAATAGGCCGACTTATGCCGGGCTCATGGGTACCGGGGTAGAGATCCAAGAAATCAGGCGTATGAGGGATTTATTTATAGACAGCGATTTCAGGGGCGAGAACCAGATATTAGGTGAATGGGAAACAAAAAGTGAGCTCCTTCAGAATATTGAGTATATATTCAACGAACCCTCAGATACGGGTATAAGGACGGTTCTGGATGAGTTCTGGAACTCCTTTCAGGAGCTCAGCAAGACCCCTGAAAGTACAGCTGCCAGGTCTCTTGTTTATCAGAGGGGCATATCTCTCAGTGAAACTATAAATCACACATATTCACAGCTGAATAAACTACAGACACAGGTAAATGAATCTATTGAAATAAAAGTCAGAGGCATAAACTCTCTCAGTTCCCAAATAGCAGATCTTAACGATTTGATACATAAAGTTGAAGCTGCAGGTGATAATGCAAATGACTTGAGAGATAAACGGGATCTTCTCGCAGATGAACTCTCTAAAATAGTAAGGATTCATGTGAATGAAGATAACAGGGGTATGTATACTGTCAGTGTTTCCGGTGCTGCACTGGTTATAGGAACGGAAAGCAGCCCCCTTGAGTTTGATGTTAATGACATTTC
>DUOC01000182.1 GCA_012839065.1 Thermoanaerobacterales bacterium
GGTAAATTAGTATTTACTGAAATGAATGTTCTTTCTCCTAATGATACAGAAACCTTCGCCAATGAAGCCCTAACTGATAAACAAAAACAACTCCTTGAAGAAAAAGGGCATGTTGATCTTCCTCTGTCTCTTTATAATATCGGAAGGTTCAGAGTAAATATATTTAAACAAAGGGAATCTATTGGCATTGCAGCAAGACTAATACCCTACAATATTCCTACATTAGACGAGCTCAGCCTTCCTCCAATTATCGGGTCTCTTGCTAGTAAGAAAAACGGTTTTATACTTGTTACAGGACCCGCCGGAAGCGGAAAATCTACTACCCTTGCTTCAATGGTTGATATGATTAATACTGAACGCAGCTGTCATATCATCACTTTAGAAGATCCAATAGAATTCTTACATAAACATAAAAAAAGTATCGTTAATCAAAGGGAAATACACACAGATTCCGATAGTTTCTCCACCGCTTTAAGGGCCTCGCTCAGACAAGATCCCGATGTGATACTTGTAGGTGAGATGAGGGATCTGGAAACTATTTCCACTGCTATCACTGCAGCAGAAACAGGGCATCTAGTGCTTTCAACGCTGCATACTAACAGTGCTCACCAGACTGTAGACAGGATTATAGATGTATTCCCACCCCATCAGCAGCAGCAGGTGAGGATCCAACTGGCAAATACACTTATAGGGATAATCTCCCAAAGACTCCTCCTGCGTGCTGATAAAAAAGGGTTAATTCCTGCAGTAGAATTAATGATTTCTACTCCGGCAATAAAAAACCTTATACGGGAAGGAAAAACACATCAGATATACTCATCTATACAAACAGGCGGTAAATATGGTATGCAGACTATGGAAAACTCGCTGTGTGATCTGTTCAGCAAAGGACTTATAAGTCAAGATATCATGCAGAACTTCATAAGAAATGAGCTGGAAGGTTAAGGGGGTAAAATAAACATGCCTATTTACGAATACATGGGCAGAAACACCAGCGGCGAAGTGATAAAGGGCATCTCTGAATCAGATAATGAGCTTGCTGCAGCCTCAATGCTGAGATCCAAAGGAATATTCCCAATAACTATTAAAGAAAAAGAACAATCAAAAGACCTTAAAAACATAATAAAGTCACTTGCATATAAAGTAAAATTAAAAGACCTATCAGCCTACTGTCGGCAATTTTCATCGATTATAAATGCGGGAATCCCCATAGTAAAAACCCTAGAAATTTTAGAAAAGCAGTCTATAAATCCTATACTTGCAAAATCCACTAAAAAAATAAATGAAGATATAAAAAAGGGGCTGACTCTGGGAAATGCCTTTAGGAATAATTCGGATGTATTTCCGGAGATGTTTATAAATATGGTTGAAGCCGGTGAAATCAGCGGCTCCTTAAATACAACACTGGACCGCTTGGCAGTACACTATGAAAAGGAAAATACGCTTATAAATAAAGTAAAATCTGCCATAACCTACCCTATTATACTCAGCATAACTGCAGTTGCAGTTGTAATATTCCTTACAACTACCGTTCTTCCAACATTTTTAAGTTTTTTTGAAAGCTATGGTGCAGTGCTGCCAATACCTACAAGGTTGCTTCTTAACATAATAGATTTTATAGGCAGATACTGGCTTTTGATCCTTGCATTAGTTTTAACATTAATTTTTATGTTTTTTCGAATCAGGTCTACCGAAAAAGGCAGATTGGCTTTGGAATACCTCAAATTAAACCTACCACTATTAGGAGGAACCTTAAAAAAAATAACATTATCGAGATTCGCCAGGACCCTTTCCACTATGCTTTCAAGCGGTATACCCCTTCTGGACGCAATCGATTCGGTAAATTACGTAATCGAAAGTGAAATGTTAAAAAACGAGTGTGAAAAGATAATGGAAAACGTTCAAAAAGGAACAGGAATCTCAGAGGTTATCCGATTAGGGGCTTACTTCCCTCCGTTTTTTGTTGAAATGGTAGCAGTAGGTGAAGAAACGGGAAAACTTGACGATATGCTCAATAAAGTTGCTGATTATTATGATGAGGAAGTAAAATTTACATTCGATAGACTAACAAATATTATTGAGCCTGTTATAATTGTTGTAATGGCTTGTGTGGTCGGATTTATAATTATATCTATCATACTGCCTATGTTTGAGATGCTGCACTTTGTCGGATAAATATACAAATGTTTTCGTTATTTACAAATAAAGGGCTTATTGAAATGAAGGGGGTAGAGAAAATGATTGCTGGAATTGAGAGGGCTATACATAGTAGGACAAATGGTGAAAGGGGTTTTACCCTTATCGAACTTATTGTAGTTATTGCAGTTTTGGGGATACTTGCAACACTTGTTGTTCCTAGAGTTGCCGGAATAAAAAGTAAAGCCGAGAAAAACACAGATGCAGCAAATGAAAAAATCATTAAGAATGCACTGGAACGGTATTACGCAGAGAATGGAGAATATCCTAATGCTCTGGAAAAATTAGTCCCTGATTATTTAGATTCTATACCAAGCAGGGCTCAAGGAGGAAGTTGGGATTATACCTGCAGTGACGACAAACAGGGCTGCGAACTGAAACTAAAATCAGAATGATCTTGACTCCCTTGACGGCAGGGGTCTTTATCGCCCTGAAATATTTTTAGAGGTGCTCATATGTTACATTTCATCGTATTCTGTTTAGGCACTGTAACCGGTAGTTTCCTTAATGTATGTATATATCGTATACCACTGGGTAAATCTATAATCTATCCCCCCTCCTGCTGTGAAAATTGTGGGCATAGACTTAAGCCCCTGGAATTAGTCCCTATCATAAGTTATATTTCACTTGCAGGAAGATGTAGGGAGTGCGGATCCAAAATTTCATTAAGCTACCCTATCGTAGAGGTAATTACCGGCATATTATTTCTTTTTTTATTTAACAGGTTCGGATTAACATACGATTTATTGAGTGCCCTTATCTTAGTCTCTATCCTTATAATCTCAACCTTTACAGATATTGAACACAGTATTATACCTAATAAGATTGTTGTACCCGGAATGGCAGCCGGTTTTTTAACTAACATATTATTGCATCCTGACAAGCTTCCTTATTGCTTGTTGGGTTTTCTTCTTGGGGGAGGTTCCCTCCTGCTTTTGGCTGTTATTTCCCGTGGTGGTATGGGCGGAGGAGATATTAAACTCTTTGCAATGATAGGCATATTTTTCGGTTTGAAGTTAACTGCCCTATCTCTGCTCCTTGCATTTATATTGGGCAGTATTGGAGGTCTCATATGTATCATATTTAATTTAAAAAAGCCTAAAGACACTATTCCTTTCGGCCCTTTTATTGCATTAGCATCTATCATAAGTTTATTCTTTGGCAACGGGATAATCTCTTGGTATTTGGAAATGTTTTTCTAGGGGGATGGAAGATTGAATAAAAAAGGATTCACTATTATCGAGATAGTTCTTGTAATAGCCCTTATCGGGATTTTAGCGACTATTTCCCTGCCTGTTTATAAGAAAACAGCGGCTCATTACAGTCTGATTACTGCTGCCCGTATGATAGCCTCTGATATTAGACTTGCACAGCAGAGATCTATTACAGAGAGCAGATCATATCGTCTCCTTTTTAATACTGGCAGTGATAATTATCAGCTCTTATCGGTCTCAAATAAATCGGAGATTAATTACTTACCGAAAGGAATCAAAATAATACGTACAAATTTTACTGATAAGACAGTAAGCTTTCTTCCATCTGGTGCTCCCTCACAAGGAGGGAGAGTAGTTATAGAAAATAAATTTGGCGGGAGGCGGTATATTATTGTTACACCTGCTACCGGAAGGGTGAGGATAAGTGATAAGCCACCTGATTAATAATCAAAAAGGATTTACCTTGATAGAACTGCTGGCAGCAGTAACTATCCTCGCTATTATTATAACCCCTATGTTTGGGCTTTTCTCTGAAACATTCAAAAATAACCGAGCCGCAAAAGAAAAAACAGAAGCTGCAGCACTGGCCCAATATGAAATCGAAGAACTTAAAACGATGCACTTTGATGAGCTTTCATCTATGATAGGAAATACAAAAGAAGAGCTGCCTATAGAAGGAAAACCTATGTTCAACAGGATTACAGAAATATTTTCAGAAGACTCGGAGCTTATACATATAAAGGTTACTGTATATTGGGACGGCGGTGAGGTTAGCTTTTCTACTCTAAAAGGGGATACAGGGCTATGAAATCAGTAGAAAATTGTTCCGGAATGACCTTGATAGAACTCATTGTTTCTATCGGTATAATGGCTATAATATTGACTGTGATTTTTGCATTTTTAACCGCAGGGATTAAATCATTGATATTAGCAGATAAACAAATGGAAGTACAGCAAAATGCCCGGATAGCTTTTGACTGGATTTCACGGGATTTAAAGATCGCAAAAGATTATGAGATAGTTGCAGAAGATAAAATTAAAATAATCCCTTATGAAGGAACTGTAATGACATATTATAAATCCGGAAAACAGCTGATCCTTGAGCGCAATAAGGGGCACAACCCTATTGCCAACTATATTGAATATCTTAAATTTGAAAAGATGCCTGACACAACTGTTAAAATTGACCTTATAGTTGAAAAAGACTCATACAAAGTCGAGCTTTCGACCAAGGTTAAACCCCCGATAAAATTAGGAGAGGATCTGTAAATGAAATACTTGAACAATAAAAACGGTGCTGCACTGGTTGCTGTGCTTTTTACGGCTACAATCATTTCAATGATTGGAATAACTTTCATCTCAACTTCTTTCCGGGAATATAAAATATCTCATTATGAAGAACAATCTATAATTGCTCATTATGCTGCTGAAGGAGGACTCCAAAAAGCCCTAGTAACATTAAAACGATACCCTGATTGGAAATCAAATAGATATTGGGATACACTTTTAGGGCAGGATGTCCCCCTGGGAAATGGGGCATATGTCCTATCCCTTACCGATAAGGGCGGGAATGTTGTAGAAATAACTTCTAAAGGGAAAATTGGTTCGGCTGTTAAAATACTTAAAGCCGATGTGAAAATAACAAAGATTAATAAAATATTCGAAAACCTTTTAACAATCAACAGTGATTCAGCCGTCACTTTAAGCAGTGATATATGTGTTTATGGGGATATGTATTCAAACACCGACATAACAATTTGCAGCAATACAAGGATAAATGGTGATGCGACCTGTCTTGGCGAGACGAAACTAACCGGAAATCAAATTATTGAAGGCAATTTGTATTCCGGTGGAGATATTATTATCTTTGGTAATCAACAAATTGTAGGCAACATCTTAGGAAAAAGCAACCTCTGCATAAAAGGCAATCCCAATATAAAAGGAACCATTAAAATTAACGGTGAAATAGATCCTAAAGGCAAATATGATGTTATCTATGGTGGGGTAGGCAAACGCGAACCTATACAGTTCCCAAAGCTGACAGAAAGGCTTATTGAATCATATAGAAATGCCGCAATTCAAGAAGGAAACTATTATGAGGACGGCATTTTACCCAATTATATCTCAGGCACATCTTTCGTAGAAGGCAGTATAGCCCTTTCCGAAAACAATAATATCAGCGGCAGCGGTATTCTTTTTATAAACGGTAGCTTAAGTATAACTGGAAATACGAGTATAAAAAGCGATAAAGATGAAATAATCCTTATAATAGCTACCGGTAAAATTAAAATCTCCGGAAACAAAAACTCGGAATGTATATTTTTCACCCCAAATGAACTTAAAGTATCAGAAAATGTCGACCTTCACGGCAGTATAGCTGCAAAAAATGTAACAGGAAACGGAAAACTTACTATTCGTGCCCCAGAAAACATCCATAATAGACTCCCTGACAACAGTATAGGCGATTTTGAGACATATATAGATGTGATATCCCTGAAATATTAATTTAGGAGCGTGGATTACTTGCTTGGAACCAAAAATTCTATACTTGGAATTGATATAGGAACATCCAATATAAAAATCGTACATCTTAAACAAAATGAAAAATGGCAATTAGTAAATTGGGCATTAACAAAAACACCCAAGAATGTGATGGTAAACAGCCGAATCACAGATAGAAACAAACTTGCTCTAACCTTAAAAGATGTATTGAGTCAAAATAATATTAAAGAAAAAAAAGCTGTAACAGCAGTATCTAATCACAGGATCATAACAAGATATATAACACTGCCCAATATGCCGCTAAATGAATTAAAAGAAGCAGTAAAATGGGAAGCCAAAAATCATATTCCCATCTTCAATGATAATCTGTTGATAGACACTAAAGTATTAAAACGGACAGATGACAATAAATTAAAGATTGTTCTGGCCGGTCTTGATAAAAACACCTCATCAGAATATTTAAATATGCTGCTTGATGCAGGGCTTGATCCTATCGCTATCGACATTTATCCTGTGGCACTTGAACGATGTTTTTCAAGTTTAGACATTGAAGAACCTTACTGTATAATGGATATAGGTGCATCTCTTACTAAACTTGTAATCATTAAAGACGGGTATATTTATGCAGACAACATAATCCATTTAGGCATACAAAACCTCCAGGGAAACATTATAGATTATTTCAATTCAAATTACACCTCACCCATTTTGAATGAACTAATAGAAGAAATTAACAGGTTTTTGCAATTTTTCAGTTCACAGAACAGGGGTAAAAATATTAAGAAACTGGTATTAACAGGCGGAGGTGCATTATGGAAAGGGTTGGTTGATTTTATAACGCAAGAATTAGGTATCCCCTCTGCCTCAGAATTTGATCTTCCTGACATAGACATAGATTTCAAAACATTAAATTTAAAAAAAGAAGATCTTCACATTCTTTCTAATGCCATAGGTCTTGCTATGAGGGGAGTGGTTATTTAGATGAAAGAAATCAATCTGCTTCCGGAAGAGTACATAAAGAAAAGAAAGTCAAAAACCAGAAAATACATCGGAATAGCAATTACTGTCCTAATAGTAGTATCTTCAATCACTCTTGTTGTCGGAATAAAAACCAGATTAGAACAGTTCAAAACAAAGTCCGCTGCAGTAAACAAGATTTACATAGAAGACCTTGCCCCCCTTATACAGGAAAAACAAAAGCTGGAAGCAATAGAATCGGATATAAATAACAAATACAATATCTACTTAAAGCTCGCTGAAGAAAAGATTTTATGGTCGGAAATACTACTGGAAATTGCAGAGATAGTGCCTAAAAATGTTCAGGTGAATAACATATTTTTAAATTCAGAAGAAAACCTGATAATCTCGGGACAGACCCCTTCAAGTACCGCAATTGCCCAGTTTATAATAGATCTCAATAGGTCCCCATACTTTAATAACACAGACCTAAAATTTATTACAGCTAAAACCGGATCAGAAATAAGCAGTGCCGGTACCATGAATTATCAGCTTATACTTTCACTAAATAAAAAGGGCGGGAAACAATTTGATTAGATTACAAGAACGAGAAAAGAAATTCATTATAGTGGGGACTTTGATCATTGCAGTATCCTTATTTTACGTTTTAATAGCCGATCCGTTTATAAGCAGCATAAGTACTTTAAAAAAAGATTTTGAAGAAAAACGGGAGCTTATAGAAAACCTTGATAAAGATAAAAAGAAAGTAGTATACCTTAAACAAAAGGTTAAAGATGAAACAGAAAAGCTCGAAACCGTATATAACGCTATCCCCCAAGGCAGAAATATCCATGAAATTATAGTAGACCTTGAGGCCTTTGCAACTGATAACAGATTAAAACTGCATACATTTACCGTTTTAGATTTAGAAGATAATGAAACATATTATAAGCTACCGATAAAAATTAGGGTTTCGGGTCAATTCAATGATATAATAATTTTTTTAAGAGACTGGGAGAATTATAAAAGACTTGTTAATATCAGTGAAGTAAGAATGTCTTTAGACGAAGATAATAATATAATTATAACCGAACTGCTTGCTAATATTTATATCCTCAAGTCTGAACAGGGTTTCATAGAAAAACTGGATCGGAATTTCATTGACAGCGAAAAAGGACGAAATAACCCCTTTTCCCCACTTCGTTAATAGCATCAAGGACACAAATAGTGCTGTTTATATATAAAAACCGGCAGCCGGTTAAATTTAAACTAATAACTTATTATAGATTCTTATTATTTCCCATGCTGCAGATTCAGCTGTTCTTTTATTAGTATCTATAATATAATCAGCCGTTTCAAAATACCGTTCTTCCCTCTCATCTAATAATCTTAAAAAATCTTCAGTACCTTTTTTAATAAGGGGTCTGTCAGTACTTCCATACACCCTATTAAGTAGCTCATTTTCGTCTGCCGTAAGCAGAAATATTATACCGTTCTTCTTTAGATTATTAATATTTCTCTCCCGCAGAACAATACCACCCCCAGAAGCAATGACAAGTCCCTTGCCGCTGGCAACCCTTTCAATTATCTCCTCTTCAATGTCCCTGAAATACTCCTCTCCAAACCTTTCAAAGATCTCCGTTATACTCAATCCCGTTGTTCTTACGATTTCTTCATCTGTATCAATAAACTTCATATTCAGCTCTTTTGCTACAATCCTGCCTATAGTCGTTTTCCCTGCTCCCATAAAACCCGTTAAAATAATATTTATCGAAAACATAATTAAACCCTTTAAACCTTTATCAAATCATTGTGGTGGGGCCTTTTTGACACCACTTCTATTCCTTTAAGAACAGCTGTAACTACATCGGTCTCTGACTGAGCATTAAAAGATTCTGCTTTTGAATAAACACCTCCCAAATCTGTAACATAATACCTTGGGGGTAGGATATTTAGTGCTATTGCGGCTATATCCAACCTGCACCTTTCACAATTGCATAAACCCTGCATCTTTAATATTTCATCAATCTTCATAAAAACCAATTCTTCCATATAATTCTTAAGTTCCATACGAACTCAGCTCCTTATAATCCCTTATTCTCCTATTCTTTAAATAATCCTGCAAGTCCTTCATTTGTCTTCTCAAAAAATGCTTTTTTAATAGGATTCCAAATATATTAAATTTCTACATGGGGAATAATAAAAAAAAGATACTATTATTATCGGAGATGTTTCTATTGTTAAAAAAACTGTTAAATATTATAAAATCATTTAAAAATAAAAAAAATACTGATATTGATAAAATTGAAGGTATTACCCCATTTACAGGGATTTACAGCAAAGATATTGAACAATTTCATGTCTTTACTGAACATAGCAAAGACTGCATACTCCAGGAGCTTTTATTAGGCAAAAGAAAAAATATCAAAGCTGCTCTTATATATATAGATGAAATGGTAGACAAAAAAACGTTAGGGGAGCAGGTACTACGCCCTTTAATATCAAAAAACTTTTCATTAAAGAATATCCTAATGGCTAGTATTGCGGATTTCCCGGAATTTGAATCGGTTTCTACAATTGAAGACGCACTTGGATGTATTTTGGATGGTTCTGCTGTTGTCATCGTTCAGGGATTACAGCATGCCCTGGTGTTTGATGTTCTGCAGTTGAAAGATAGACAGGTTTCCGAACCCCAGATGGAAATGGTTATAAAAGGAGCTAGAGAAGGATTCGTAGAAAACATCTCTGTAAACCTATCCCTAGTTAGGAGAAGATTGAAAGATCCAAATCTAAACGTAAAAATTCTTGAATTAGGCAGGAGATCAAAAACAAAGGCAGCCATTATGTATATAAGAGGGATTGCCAGCAATAATATACTAGAAGAGCTTATGGACAGATTAAACAAAATCGATGTAGATATAATTTTAGATACTGGCTATATTGAAGAATACATTACTGACAACGTATATACTATATTCCCTTTATTACTGACTACTGAAAGACCTGACAAAATAGCAGCTTGTCTTGCAGAGGGAAGTATCGCAATAATTCTAGATGGGAGCCCAATAGCAATCCTTTTACCCGCAACAATAAATCAATTCTATCAAACACCTGCAGACTACAATCAAATATGGTTAGTATCAACACTTATAAGAATAATAAGGTTGATTTCCTTGCCATTAGCTATTTTTCTGCCCGGGTTCTATGTGGCTCTCGTCTCATTCCACCCGGGAATGCTGCCTCGAGACCTCTTGTTGAGCATAATGGCTAGCCGTGAAGGGTTGCCATTTCCAATTTTTGTTGAGGCCTTTTTAATGATCGTTATTATTGAAATACTACAAGAAGCAGGGATTCGTCTCCCCAGTGTCCTAGGGAAAACTATAGGTATTGTAGGTGCGTTGATAATAGGTCAAGCGGCAGTAGCAGCCGGAATAACCAGCAATATTATGATTATAATCATAGCTGTAACAACTATTGCTTCTTTCGCAACTCCAAATTATACATTAGAAATCAGTTTAAGGTTCTTGAGATTTGGGATTCTCTTTTTAGGTACAACATTAGGTTTATTCGGTATATTTATTTCTTTGAGCATGCTCATTACTCATATCGTAACTTTGAAAAGTTTCGGTGTAAACTATTTTTCACCCTTTTCGCCAATTAGGATTAAAGATTTACTTTCTGATACAGTGTTAAGAATTCCAAGAACATTTCTCTTAAAAAGGCCGCAAACAGATTTCCCTAAAGATAAAACAAGGCAAAAGCCCCTTAGGAGGAGAGATTAGTTGCTAATAAGTGATAATGATAAAATTTCATACCATCAGTATATTGTTCTAATGTTTTTTGCTATATTTGAAGTTGGATTTATGACACTGCCTCGAACAGTTAGTGAAAAGGCAGGTCCGGACTCTTGGTTGGCGCTAATTCTAGGCTTTTCCATGGTTGTAATTGCATTATTTATATTAACCAGGTTGAGCCTAAAATTTCCGGACAAAACCTTTGTTGAATTCAGCCGACTTATAGCCGGCAATATAATAGGTTCACTTCTCTGCATTTTTTTCTTTTTATACTTATACTGTTGGTCTGTTTCTCTTTCTGCATATATTGGAAATATAACCCGTGTGTTTTTACTTGACAAAACACCTTTAGGCATAATAACTTTTACACTGCTGGTTTCGTCAACATATCTAATAAGATACGGCATAGAACCTATCGCCAGATTTTGTGAATTTTTTCTATTTTTAACTATAATACCTTTTGCTTTGTTGTATCTATTAGCAGGGAAACATGTAAATTTTGGATATTTTAAACCTTTCTTTGCAGAAGGATTAACACCCATCATTGACGGAGCAATCGAAACCTTTAAACATGCTCGTGGAATTGAAACACCATTTATGATCATTCCATTCCTTAAAACACCCGAAAAAGTTTTCAAAGGAGCTGCATTAGGTGATGCACTATATTTTTTTCTGATGATCTATCCTGCAACAATAATAACTATCGGTGTGTTTGGAACAAACGAAATCACACACTTTAGCTATCCAGCTATAGTATTGGCCAAAGAACTGGAGTTTCCCGGGTTTTTTATCGAGAGATTTGAAGTCTTAATGGTATTTATTTGGTATGTTGGCGGTTTTACTTCTGTAGTTATAAGTCAATATATGTTATCATTAGGAATTACCAGATTTTTTAAGCTTAAAAACACCCGTTCAATGGTTCTTTTCATATTTCCATTAACCTATTTGGGTACGTTAACATTTAGAAACATTGTCCAGCTGGAAATATTATTTAATATAGTAAATAATGCTTTCATTATTATAGTCTTAATAATCCCTATATTTCTTTTAATTACTGCCCGGATTAGGAATATAAAGGGTGATACTGATGGATAGTATAATTAAAATAAAATTCATTATCACAATCTCAGTTCTTATGCTGCTCCTCATCGGATGCTGGGACAGAATAGATATAGAAAGCAGAGCATTGATAATAGGAATGGGTATTGATAGCCCTGATGAAAATGAGATCATCAAATTTGAGCAGGAAATTGAAGATAAAGACTTATTAAAAAAAATTAAACCCAAATATAAATTATCCCTGGAAATATTGAATCCGCAAGCATTTCAGAAGGGCTCACAATCAAGTGGTGGGGGAGGCAATGCAGTTAAAAAATCAATTGCTATTACTGAAGAAGGTAGAAGTATCACACAAGCCATGGAAAAAATCCAACCCAAAACCGATCGTATTCTCACACCTACACACACACAGTTGATAATTATAAACGAGAAAATAGCTCGGGAAGGTATATGGGAAATTATAGACTGTTATATAATGGACCCTTTTTGTCCCAGAAGAGCCGTTGTATTAGTATCATCAGAACCTGCATTTAATATCCTAAATGCTCAATTAGAAACTAAAGAATCACCTTCCTTGTTTATAAACAAAATTATAGAAATGAAATTGGAAGGTGTTCGTATTGTAGAAAGCTCTGCAGGCAAGGTCTACAATAAAATGATAACAAATTCTGGTTTTGTAGTTCCCAAAGTAATTAAAACAGGAAACAATCTTGGACTGTCGGGAGCTGCCGTTTTTCGAGAATCGAAAATGATAGGCTGGTTAAATCCCCTGGAACTTGAAGGACAGCAGTGGGCAAGCCTGCGAGGAAAAGAAGAAGTTCAGGCTGGACTCGTAACAATAACCGACCCGGAGGACGGGAATAATATTTTTGTTGTTAAAATCCTGGGCATGCAAAAGAAAATAAAATCTGTTGAGAAAAACAGTAAAATAACAATTTTTATAGAAATAAATGTTACAGGTGAAATTGTTTATACTCCTCACAAATGGGTTTTCGCGGACAAAACAATAAAAAAACTTGAGAAAGAGATGGATACAACTATGGAGAAGATGATAAAGGAATCAATAAAAAAATCAAAAGAAGATTTCAAGACAGACATATACGGTTATAATGAGTTGATAAGAGAAAACCATCCGGAATACTGGAAAAAGCATAAAGATAACTGGCATGAGACTTTCTCTAGTAATGAGGTTGATGTTAGAGTTGAGGTAAAATCAAATATTAGGCGAATGGGCGGACTCAGATAAACTAACTAGCATAAAAAACCGTAAACTATGACATAAATATATAATAGAATTGATCCAAAGATAGCTGCATAACTTAATATCTTGTAGAATTTAGCATCTCTATCTTCACCCTTATTTTCATATTGCGGTACATCTATATAGAGTACAAAAAAACCTATTCCTAATATCACGAGAAATACATAAATTGGATAAGATGATAATAACCAATCAGAAGCTATAATAAAATATTTCATCATAATAATTTCTCCTAATGATTTAGAAACTTATTATTTATCATCCCTCAACACTAATATTATATTCACCATTTTCTTTTCGTTGTTGTGATGCCAGATGCCATTGATCCCTTGCCATCTTTTCTACTGCAGGCGTCTCGTGTCTTAAAGGATGTCTCACCACCCTGTTAAACCACTTTACTGCTTCTGTACATTTATCGATACGTCTATATAACTCACCTATTAGATACATTAAAGTTGGTTCATTCATCTTGCCTATAGGAAAAGTTTCTTTTTGGTATGCCTCTGTGTAAAAACCTATAGCATGTTCCATAAACTTTCTCTCTTGAACAGTATTCCCTTGCATCCTATAAAGCCAACTTAAACACAGACATATAGAAGCTATTAGGCTGTCCTTTTCATCAATTACCTGCCCACAATAAAGGGCTAATTTATAACATTCCAGTGCTTCCTTTATGCCTCTTTTACTCCCATAGCTTTTCTTTACCCATTTTGTACTTATATGTTTCCCAACATTGGCTTTCTGCCATGCATTTAATTCATAAAAACTGTTTTCTAGTGCAGAATATCCGCATTGAGGACATACCCAAACATTATAAAAAAGCGGGTTTTCGCCTTCATAATAAGTGCAGAAATCCTCATCTCTTCTTTCTACCCTGCATTGGGATAACCTTACTTTAGATGTTTTAAATTTCGAATTACATACAGGACAAGATACTTCTTTTTGGTATAGAACTTTTTGCATCTAAAAACCCCCTTTTATCTGTTCCATACTAAATTATACCATTAATTATGTATTTTTGAACCCCAACAAAATTCCTACTTTGCATATTATAATTTTACTCTAAGGTATTTAACCAAAACTTCTTCCCATTGCCATTGCAATCTTTTTAAGCTGTTTTGCAAGTTCCATAAAACTATCAAAATTTAGAGATTGAAAGCCGTCAGAAAGTGCTTCATCCGGATTTGGATGGATTTCAATCATTAGCCCATCTGCCCCGGCAGCAGCTGATGCACAAGACATAGAAGGAACAAGATTCCATTTCCCTGTGCCATGACTTGGATCTACAATTATAGGGAGATGGCTCAATTCTTTGATAATAGGCACAGCGCTTATATCCAAAGTATTCCTTGTTTGAGTCTCAAAAGTTCTTATCCCTCTCTCACATAATACCACTTCGTGATTCCCTTCATTCATTATATATTCTGCAGCATTTAACCATTCTTCAATAGTAGCAGATAAACCCCTCTTTAGTAAAACAGGTTTTTTCAATCTGCCGACTTCTTTTAATAGTTGATAATTGTACATATTCCTTGACCCAATCTGCAGCATATCAGCATATTGAGCAACAATGTCGATTTGATCAACCTCTATTATTTCTGTAACAACAGCAAGCCCAGCACTATTACCTGCTTCAGCCAGAAGTTTTAGACCCTCTTCACCCAACCCATGGAAAGAATATGGGGATGTTCTGGGTTTAAAAGCCCCACCCCTAAGAATTTTGCCTCCGGCTTTTTTTACAATGTCAGATATAGCAAAAATCTGATCAGGGTTTTCTACGGCACATGGACCTGCTATCAAGACAAGCTCTTTCCCGCCTATTTTCGCTTCTCCTACCTTCACAACTGTAGATTCAGATTTATAATTTCGTCCGGCTAGTTTATACGATTCCGCAATAGGAATAATTTTTTCAACATCTTCATTTAATTCAAATGGGCTGCTTTCTAAAGGACCTCTAATATTTTCGATAACAATTATCGTTCTTCCCGTTCCTTTTAAAATATCTACAGCTAGACCTGATTTTCCTGCCTGTTTACAAATTTTTTGTATATTATGTGCAGAAGCATCTTTTTTCATTATTATTATCATGTACCGTACACCTCCGTACTTAATTATAACCAAAATCTCGTCGCAATGACGAGATTTTTTAGGTTTTTATTTATTTTATTTCTGAGGTGATTTCTTATCAGACTTAATCCCAAAAAAATAATTACTGTCAATAATTTAAAAAGAGTTATTTATTAAGTTCGATAATTTCGTTATGAACCTTTCCGCCCTCTCCTATGTCTATTAAACCAAAAGTTCCGGTTTTCCGACCTCTTGACAATAATATAGACCCCGGATTGAAAAAGAGGACATCTTCTTCTGTAAAACTTACCGGTTTATGGGTATGACCGAAAATCACTATATCAGCCTTCAATTCTTTAGCCCTATAATAAAGCTTATCAAGCTCGAACTTCACATTGTATTTATGACCATGGGTTAAAAAGATCCTCTTACCGCAAATTACTATAAGCCTTTCTGATGGCACTTCTGAAAAGTAATCACAATTCCCGGAAACTGCAATTATTTCTATATCTGTTTCTCTAGAAATCTGCTTGATCTCCTTGATCCCATCACCCGCAAAAAGAACATAATCTACTTTTGCTGTTTCTAATATGATTTTCTTTACTAAATCCTTATTACCATGAGAATCACTTATTATTAAGAGCCGCAAATTATTTCCACCCCGTACAAGAAGTATATCTCAAATTATTTCTCTTTTTATTATTTTAACCATTTCTGACAAAGCTTTAGCCCTATGGCTTATATTGTTTTTTATCCCCGGTTCCATTTCCCCGAAGGTCATATTAAATTCAGGGATCCAAAAAATCGGATCATATCCAAAACCATTGCTGCCTCGAGGCTCTAAAGTAATATATCCGTCACAAAAACCCTCCGTTTTATATTCCCTGCCATCAGAACATACCATGGCAATAACACATCTAAACCTGGCTTTTCTATCTTCAAAAGGTACACCTTCAAGAAGCCTCAAGAGCTTCTTATTATTTTCTTCATCATTAGCATGTTCGCCTGCAAACCTTGCAGATTTAACACCAGGCAGCCCTTTTAGAAAATCTACTTCCAAACCGGAATCATCAGCAAGGGCTGTCATATTAAGTATCTGACTTATAGCCCTTGCTTTACATAAAGCATTCTCCTCAAAAGTTTGTCCATCTTCTACCAACCGTGGTATACCATAGAAATCATCAACAGAAACAACCTCAATATCAGTATCTTTCAGCATTTCTTTAATCTCAATAAGTTTACCTTTATTCCTGCTTGCTACAACAATCCGATTAGTTTTAGCCCTGTTTAACACTGAAACCACCCGAAATCATATTTCCTATTTCTCCTAACTCTTCCTTCTGAATTTGAATTATCTTTTGAATCCCATGTTCTGCCAGTGTTAACATCTTATCAAGTTCTTCTCTTGTAAAAGGTGATTGTTCACCTGTCCCCTGGACTTCAACAATATTCCCTCTGCCTGTCATAACCACATTCATATCCACCTGTGCTCTGGAATCCTCTTGGAAACACAAATCAAGCATAATCTGATTGTCTACGATGCCTACACTGGTAGCAGCAATAAAATCATATACAGGTATTTTTTCAAGGATCCCTTTGGTGTAAAGAGAATTCAATGCGTCAACCATAGCAATAAATGCACCGGTTATTGATGCTGTTCGAGTGCCGCCATCTGCCTGGATAACATCACAGTCAATCCACAAAGTACGTTCGCCAAGATTTTTCAAGTCTACTACAGACCTTAAAGCTCGGCCTATAAAGCGCTGTATCTCTAATGTTCTGCCGCCTATTCTCCCTCTTGTAGAATCTCTAACATTCCTAATCTCTGTCGCTCGAGGCAGCATAGAATATTCACCGGTAATCCAGCCCTGATTTTGGCCCCTAAGGAAAAGCGGCACCTTATCTTCAACAGTAGCAGTTACGATAACCTTGGTATCACCCGTTTCTATAAAAACAGACCCTTCTGCATATTTATTAATATTCCTTGTAAATTTCAAAGGTCTCATTTGATCGTATTGCCTCTTGTCAATCCTTGACATTTTATCATCTCCTTAACTAGATTATATTGTACGATAATAATTTTATCAATTAGTTTTAAACAGGGTGAAATTTAGTAAACAGATCTGATAGTATTTTATAATAGCAAAAAAAAAGAAAAAATACTTTTTCTCTTGTTAATCAATTTATTCCTTCTCTGTCAAGAACACCGGATACATCGGTTCCAAATACGAGGGTCTCAATAGTCTCTCCTTCAACCATAAACTGAACCATATCTATGGTTGGAAATTCTGTAAGTGTATATATAACCGAATTTACACCGTTTTCCTCCTCTTTTTGGCTAGAGAAGTTAAGAAAATTACTGTTAAAATCTATTTTGGCAAGCCCATCTCTTATAGTAAGCCCTAATATTTCCGTACCTTTGGGTAGAACCGGATTTAAACCCGAATCTGATAATACATCCCTTAACTCATCACTGTCTATTAAATTATTTACCGCCGCTCTTGCTATACCTTCTTCCCAAGGAATACTCATAACATATGGCACAATATGCCCATCATCATTAGCATAATAGAATATCGTTTCTCTCATATTGACCCCGGAAGTCTCTATATCATTTATCATCTCACCATTATCGGTTTCTATACCCCCTTCTGTGGAAGGATCCGTGTTTTCTTCTGAATCTGTGTCATCCCCAAAAAATGAGCAGCCTGAAATAATAATCAATATAATAATAAAAATTAACACTACTCCAAGTACATTCCTCATTCTATTCCCCCTCTTTCTTTGTACGCTCAATAACGAACTGTACAATATATTAATATTACATATAAGGGGGAACTATTCAATAAATCAGTAAATATTTTATCGAATTATATTATTTCTAAAAAATACTGTATTTAGTTAACTGTTATCTATATTTTACTATATTGTTCTGTATTTTCTTGAATTTCAATTGTGCACAACAGAATTAGAATTTTCTTTTCTCGTAGTATTCTTCAAGTTTCTCATCACACCATGAAATTATCCAGTTGATCTCGTCCTTTTTTAGCTTTTTAAAAATATGCCTGTTAAATTCCACATATTCCAAATCCTGACATCTTTTCATAAAACGCATATCTTCAAACCTTTTAAATGGATTTGAAAAAATGTTTCTTTCTACATCTTTTCTCGTAAAACTACCAATTCCCCAAGCTCAACAGCAGTTTTTAAGTCAAGCTTATGAGCTATATTTTTGAATATTTCTAAAAGGCTTTCCCCATCAGCTCTATTAGGAGTTGCAGTTAAACCCAAAGTAAATTTAGGTTTAAAATGCCCTAAAATCTTCTTATATGTATTAGCAGTTCAATATCAGATCTTTCAATTTCCATTGAATAACTAACTCCTTGTAACCTTCAAAACGGATTTGTAAAATATCTGTATGAAACTCAAAACCTAGAGCTACTCTTTCCCAAGGTCCGCTGCACTTATTTCCAAAAGCAGTTTTATGTGTAAAATCGACATTCCTATCATGTACAACAGCATAGCCACATTTTTGACATATGCGAAACCCTTTATAGCCTGCATGATCGTCTTGTGGTAATAAAATATACAAAACCATTAAGTTTTTATTTTTCTGATACAAAAGCAAAATTAGAGAATTTATACCTGAAGCAGATATGGTCTTTGTGGACTATCTTATGTTTAATATATAAATTAAGTATGCAATTAAAAAAACCTATAAATGTATCTATATTGCTTCATTTGGCAGCAACTTCGACAAGATATAGGTTATAATAATATTCTAAGTTTTTTCTCTTATTGCATTTATAATTCCTTTAATGTCGCTTATTTTGCACTTTTGCCCCAATAAGCGTGATTTTTAACTTTTCAATATTATTAGATTTTATAGTTTTAAAACAAATCAACCAAATTTAAGAATTGCACAAATTATATATATAATTCTACAAATTCCCTGAAAATCCTCCCATAATTATAAGAATAATCGTACTTATTAGAATCACAAGATTCAATACCATAAGAATTATTTTTCTGTTTGACTTTAAAGACAAGAAAGGATCTATAGGATGTAGGTTGAAAGAAGATCATAAGGGGAGTTGTCTATTTCAAATACTTCTTCATTATTTTCAGTGCTTCTAAAGGGTATTTGTCGGCTATAAGTCCCATTGAAGCGAGGATATATTTTTTATCCACTAAAAACTTAGGGTTTATCGGTTTTAGCAGACCCCGTTCTTTTTCCTTTAAAAGGCATCCCTTTAGAATTTCTAAAGGATTCTCGCTGTATATGATAGGACCGCCTGTACCGATTACATATTTTATGTCAGTTAAATCTTTGCCTCTTTGGAATATTCTTGTTAATCCAGGCATATTTACTGTTTCCAAAGTGCCTGCATGCCTTCCTACTGCTACTTCCACTGCTTTCCTTGTCATAATCTGATCAAGTAATGCTTTTTCTTTTGTATCCGGCAAAACCCCTACTGACTTGTTTAGATGTTCTACCCAAGCTGAAATATCAAAACAAGGCTTAATTTCTTCTAACTCACTTTCTTCTACCATTGTTATCAAGTTAGGGGCATTGTATCTAACTCCAAGATCCCCTTCAACCGTTCTCTTAGCATAGGGCTGTGGCAAACCTTTATATATGACATTTGGATCAGATGAAAGCCCTTTGTTTATAGAGTGGATATCAGTAGTTGCTCCACCTACATCTACTACTATTAGGTCACCCAATCCTTCTTCTTCGCATATTCCGTCTGCCAATAGTTTAGCTGCTTCCAATACTGCTGCAGGGGTAGGCATAATTATCTCATCAATAAATTCTTGTGCTTTATCTATTCCTTTTGCATAGATGATTCTATTTATAAAAATCTTCCTGATTATTTCACGAGCGGGTTCAACATTCAGTTCCTTAAGATTTGGAAGAACATTATCTGTAACATATACTTCTTTTCCGAAAGATGTAAGAATCACTTCAGCTTCACAAGCTGCATAGCTATTACCTGCAAATACAATAGGCACATCTAATTGTAATCTGCCCAGGGTCCCTGCATTATGTATAATACACTCTTTATTGCCTCCATCTGTACCCCCTGCCAAAAGAATAATATCCGGGGATAAGTTTTCAATAGTATCAAGATCAGATTCAGATAATTTGCAGGAAAAAACCCCAACAACCTTAGCCCCGGCTTTCAATGCAGCTAATCTTGCTGCCTCTGCCGTAAGCTCCGGAACCAAACCAACAGCAACCATTCTTAATCCGCCTGCTGCACTGCTTGAAGCAAGTTTTTCTTCAAACCTGATATCATTGCCTATCTTCCTCTTTAAAATTTTAAAGGCTTTATTAAATCCTTCCATTATATCTGTATCCACAGTGGTTATTGAATCGGCTGTGCCTGCAATTTCCAATTTTTTTAGATCTACTGCAGTCAATTTTGTATATGTACTTCCAAAATCTATTAACAGAAGCATTTAGTTTGCCTCCCTTAAAAAATTATACCCCTTCTTTATAAAGGGGTATTTCCCATATTTATAGTTTACCTTGATTTTTGTTCGTGCTTGACATATCCACCCCGTAAGCTCTTAGCATCCATTATAGTCATAAAAGCATCTTCATCAAGACTATCCATTGTTTCAATCAATTTGGGCAGCATTTTTCTTTTTAAGCCCACATGAAGTATCTGCTTTGGTCCTTCTTTACCCATTCCTTCCACTGCAGTTACTCCAAACCCATTAGCACGGAGGGCTTCCTGGATGTTATCTCCATTTGTTTTAGGAATAATTTGAACAGTAATATCTCCTATCGCCATTTTTTCTTCTAAAACACTGCCAACATAGTTACCTGTTGCAAAGCCTAAAGCATAACAGAAAAGGTAAAAAGGATTATCAAGAGAGTTAACTACTCTATTTAGAGCTACTATGTAAACAATCACTTCAAAAAACCCAATTAGTGCAGCTTGAAGTCTTTTTCCTCTTACAACCATCAATGTCCTTATTGTCAGCATTGAAACATCTATTACTCTAGCAGCAAAGATGAAAATGCAGTTGAGTGCGACCGCCACTTGTATTCCTCCTCTAGTTTATATTGAAAAATATTTGTCAGCTTTTATATTTATATTTCAACATATTCATATAATTTCCTTTTTATTATTTTAGAATTGCTGATAATTAATTTTAGAAGTCATGTAAACATATATTTAATTAAAATATACTTTTTTGTAACTTTTCATATTCAAATATTTGATAGAATTATTACTGCAGCACCGGAGAGGAGAATCAAAAAATGGAATTAAAGCTGGTTAAAAAAATTTGTTCGATTTTAACAATATATTTTATTCTAATTTTAGTGTTCCCTGTGGCTTTATTTTCTAACATAAATCATGAATCTAATGCTAGCGGGTTAGATACTGATCTTGAGAACAACAGCCCACAAAAACATGTGCAATTAAACGATTATTTGACGATGGAATATATTCAGTATGACAAACCCTGCAAAAATCTAAATTCTTTATCAATACCCTTTTCAAACTTCCCCGGAGCAGGCAAAAGAGTAGCTATTACATTTGATGATGGTCCTCATGGCTATTGGACAAATAAATATATTGAGATTTTAGAAATGCATAAAGTAAAAGCTACGTTTTTTTTGCTGGGAAGTAGAGCAGAGTTATTCCCCGATGCAGTAGAAAATCTAGTAAAAAAAGGCTTCGAAATAGGAAACCATTCATATAGCCACATATTAATGAAAAACAAAAAACCTGAAATAATCGAATCAGAGTTCAAGAAAAGTCTGGAGATACTAACAAATATTACAGGTGAAAAGGTTAAACTCTTTAGGCCGCCTTATGGTGCTTACGATGATAAAGTTATTCATACTGCCGCAAAATTTGAGCAGCAAACAATTATATGGAATGTTGATCCCCGTGATTGGGATGGGGGCGAACCTGATACAATTTCTCAAAAAGTTTTAGAAAATGTATCAGACGGCTCAATAATTTTACTGCACGAAGGAAAGAAAAACACCTTTAAGGCTTTGCCTCAAATTATTAATGGTCTCAAAGCAAAAGGCTATCAGTTTGTTACAGTATCAGAACTTCTACAATATAGCTCTATTAGTAGAAAATTTTAATCACCGCTAAAATACTTTACTAAAGCATTGCATATAGCTTGGGCAGCCTGTTGCCTGTATTCTGGATTTAAAATCTTTTTTTCTTCGTCTTTATTGCTTATATAACCTACTTCAACCATCACAGAAGGCATACTTGTCTCTCTTAGAAGCACCAAGTCCGGTCTTTCCCTTAAACCTCTATCTCTAGAGCCTAAATGTTTTACAAGCTCCTGCTGCACTAGCCTGGCAAGCTTTTTGTTCTTGCCGGTAGTATCAGGGCAATAAAGGACCTCAGTACCATTTATTTCAGGATTTGTATATGAATTATAGTGAATACTAATTAACGCATCTCCGTTAATTTTATTAGCAACTTCTACTCTAACAGGGCCTTTAATAGAAGTATCTGACTCACGTGTCATATAGACTTCGGCTCCCGCTCGTTCAAGGAGAGCCTTTAAACGCTTTGATGTGTCTAATGTTAAGACTTTCTCATGAACCCCTGTTATGCTTGTAGCACCTGGATCGTCACCACCATGCCCGGGATCTATAATTATTCTTCTACCTGCCAGTGAAGAGCTGTTAAGCACTAATCTTATTTCCTTATCTTCATATAATACATTATATCCCCCTACTTTTTTATTTAAATCCACAACCACTCTTACAATATGGGGATTCATTTGAAATTGAGCCGTTCTGATCCTCTTTACCAGATCGTCTCCGTCTATCTCTATAATTTCTTCATCTGTATTTAAGATTACTCCTTCTATATCAACAACCAGACGTTCAGGCCCGGTCAATTCAAAAACATTGTAATTTACTTTACCTTCCGTTGTAATAGAAACAATTTTTTGGCTATCTGACACACCATACTTTACACCTTCGACTGAACTCATAAAGGTTACTGCAATTATCTCACTATCCTGTAAACTCTTTGCTTCAAATTGCACTTTGTTTTCTAAATCCAGAACAATTCTTGCAATATTCGGATTTACTTGAAATTGTCCTATCCTTATTTGGTTAATGCCGATTTTATTGACGGAAATAAGGTCTGAGTCCGTATAGACTACCGAATCATATATATCAATAATCAAACGTTCCGGATCACTTAGGGTTTTAATATCGTATTTCAAAGGGGCTGTCCCTTTTATTTGTAACTGGTAACCTTCACTGGTTTCTTCAAATAATACATCTGTGATCTTAGTAGATTCTTTATTCACAATAACCGTACTGGTCTCTTGAACCCATCCTACTTCTGCCCCCAGCGCCTCACTAATAAACCTGATTGGCACCATAGTTCTTCCTTTAATTGTTTTCGCTGTTACATCCAGTTCAACAATAGTATCATTTATATAAGCATTCTTATCATCTATCTTTAAAACTATCTTATCATTATAATATGAAATATTTACGGTTTTGGTGGTTGAGTCCCAATCAACCTGTGCGCCAAGAGTTTCCGATATAATCCTAATAGGAACAAGAGTTCTTCCATTTAGTATGGTCGGGGGAACATCAGGTTTTACTTCTTGCCCATTAATTATAAGATTAACTTCTTTAGCAAATACAGGTTCTGTAAAAGATATTGTCATGGTTAATAACAGCAATGAAACAATTATGTAGATTTTTTTATTCAAAAGTATCATCCCCCTATACTACTACTCTAGCTGTACTACTCTATCTTTCGACTTTTTTATATAAATTCCTTCAAGAAATTCGTGGAAGTCAAACAGCCCCAAAATAAACGGGGCTGTTTGATAGTGTTTATTCCTTTATATAATCTTCCTCTATAATTTCTTTTACAAATAAAGGCAGCTTGAAAACTGAATGGTATATTTCCGGTATATAATATCTGGTAGAACCCTCAATTTCCTTTTTATATGGTTCTGTATCTTCTATACGATATTTTTTTGAACCCAAAGTAAAGCTCCACAAGCCGCTCGGATAAGTTGGTACACAAGCTAGATAGAGTGATGCATAGTTAAAAATATCTTTTATATAATTAAATGATTTATTTAAAACCTTTTTATAGAAA
>DUOC01000183.1 GCA_012839065.1 Thermoanaerobacterales bacterium
CCCGATTTTGATGTTTTCCTTTGAGCTGGTTATTCTGCTGACTGCTATAGTTTGCCCCCGTGTTTCTTCTTTGCTGAATGTAGTCTCTATGGTTATTCGTCTGTCAAGTTTTACATCCTCTTCAGAATTCGACAGTTTGTATATATAGTTAGTTGTCAGCACATTTCCTCTCATACGCCCGGGACTTATAGTATACGAGCCTTCCAATAAGATAGGTTTCCCTGTTATAAAGAGCATCTCTGCATATTCATTTTCATTGGCTATACCACCTTCAAAACCCGGCGAAAAAAAATTAATTCCTTGGGCTGAAGCAAGGCTCGGGATTATAAATGTCAAGCAAAAAATGGCTGTTAATAATGATATGTATTTTTTCATTTTGTTCCCCCTAACATCCCGTTTTGGACTATTGCGACTAAACCATTATTATTGTTCCTTATGAGGTATAGTGTGTCCCCAACCTGAAGATCTTCAAAGTCTATAATCTCATCATCTTTTATTATCAGTGCATCCCGTAGAGAAATCTCAAGGGTTGCTAATGTATCATTCCATTTCTCCCTAAAGTCATTCCAATCTATTAAGTTGTCTAGCATTACAGCCTTTATGGGCGTATCTTTCCTCGTAATTCTTCCGATACTTGTTATCTCATTAATGTTTCCATCATCCGGCATTAATATTATCCCGAAGGCTCTATCATCTCGTGCTATTATATATGTAAAATAATCATAATAGTCGTGAGTAAATCTTGCATATTTGAAATCTTTTAAGGTAACTTTTTTGCCGGTTTCTTGGGATGTATCTATTATGGTCGTATCATCATATAATGAAAACTCTCTATTTTGTCTTGATGATCTTGTTGACGACCAGCCGTTTTCTCTGTATTCGCTGAAGCTGTCTATAATGAAACCTTGTGGTGTAATTTCATTTAAATTGCCTTTAAATATCCTGTAGTCAGCCGGGTAAAAGTCTATCATATTTATTATTATTCCTTTTTTGGCGTCACCTTTAGATAAAGCAGTATAGAAAATCTTTGCCCCTTCATCTATATCCATGATATCGACTATATTACCATTATTAAGAAACATAGTAGCTTCATTTGTGTGTATTATACTGTTCCCTGTTTCGATCACTCCACTTATCCATGAAATGCTGTCTACCCTGCCGCTGTCAGATATTTCGTCATCGTCCTTTATGATGATACAAATACCTTCTTCCCGTCCGTAGCCCGGTAAAATCATTGCATATACATAACATCCTCTGTATTTCTTTTCCAGATCTGATATGTCTATAGCCCTGCCGTCATAGAAGATTTCAGCATCTTTGTTTAGATTCAGATTCATCTGTGATTTATGGTCTATCCAATTTCCGTAATAGTATGTTGATGTATTTTCCAATACCAGCTCTCCCCGTCTGGCATCTGCTCGGTTCAGCCTGCCTTTATATACGGCATTTACTTTACCTTGAAAACCGCCTACAGTTATCCTTGAGACTTCATCGGTATCTAAATAATCAAAGAACAGCATAACCTTTTCGCCAATAGAAAGATCATCCGCGTCAATCTTGTGACCACTTTTTGTTATATCTGTGTAGCTGCTGATCTTGTACGTATTTTCTATACCCTCTGCATCTATTATTTTTATAGAGTTATCGTCTACAAACCTTATCCTGCCTTGACGTATCCTGCTCTCCGGAGTTATATATCCCTCTTCGATCCCTGTAAACCCTGTTATTGCTACTGCCGTTCCGTTCACAGCAGTTATAGTGATTTCCTGCCCTTCGATAAGGTCATGCAGCCCTGTCTTGCGATAGTCGATTACGGGTTTTAGCTCCGGTGATAATCTGTATCGATAGATAGAACCGCTGTAGGTTTCAATTATTATCTCCCCACCTGTTTCAGCAAGTTTAATGTTCTTTATTTCTCCTTCAACAATTTCCCTGTTAAATGCCCCGGTAACTTCTACTAAGGTTACTCGGTTTTGAGGGTCCAGATAAAATACTATATCGTCTTTCGCACAAAGGAGTGAATTATCACCCAGCTTCCCGTTTTTAAATACTATTAGGTTATTTGACTCCCTCTGCCAGCTGTTTATTATCCTATCTTCTGCTGCAATATTTATAGTCTCGCCACTTAATAGTTGAACAGTATAGATTTCTCTTTTTATAGAACCGGTTCCTGTAAGTTCTGTCTCTGATGTTTGTTTCACAACACTTCCCATAAGTTTTTTGGTTCCGCTATATGGTAAAAAAAGATCCATTGACCGGTCCATAACTGCAGCCATTTCTGCTCTGGTCATACTGTCTTTCGGTTTGAAATAACGTTTTGGTGTCCCTGTCATTATACCTTCTTTTAAAATAGATTCTATTTGTATTAAATATTCTTTTTTAATATCACGCCAATCATTTAGACTGTAGATTTGCTGCATTTCGCTGCCATATATTTCAGGGAGTTTTAGTGCCTTATCAAGCCAATATGCTACTTCCTGTCTTTCGGCTGGATCCTGCCATTGTAATGTTATTAGCTCTTCTTCTGTTAATATCCCTTGTTCATATGCCTGTTGAAGGTACCCCTCCGACCATGGTGAATATGAATAAACTGTAGTCCCACCTTGTGATATAGGTGTATCTAACCCTAATTCAGCTTGTTTTTGAGCTGCTTCTTCCTTCCCCATGGCACGGATAATAATTGCTATTACCTGTTCTTTTGGTATAGACACATTTGGTCGGAACGAATTCGGCGTATAGCCCCTTATTAAGTTGTGGGCTGCCATTCTCTTGATGGGTATTTCTGCCCAATGACGTGAAATATCATCAAAAGAAATGTTTTTGAGAAGGGCTTCACCGTACTCCACACCATATATAAAAGCATCAGAATAAGAACCGGCGCTGATTTTTTCTGCAGCCGGAACACTTATGAGATTTATTATTATAATTATTATGAAGATTTTATACAGCTGGTGATATGGTTTCACAGGCGTGCCCTCCTAATTGAATTTTATATATTATTCTACTGTAAGCAGGTAATATCCGGGCATAATGATGGTTGAATTAAAGCTGCCATATATGTACTGAGCCTTTGAACTGCTTACCTCAATAAATTTATCATCATGATAGTCGTAATATGATAGGATTATTTTATCTTTTTTGTGGTTTCTATAGGTCTCATAATCATATAATATCTCTAGTTTTGAACTAAAGTACGTGTGCTCTTTTATATCTTTCGCTATCTGTGTTTCTACTCTAATGTTATATATATCTGTAAGGGGCTTTGTGCCTCTGGGCAGACTTCTTAACATCTGTTCTGCCAACTGTTTGTCAGCTTTTTCTATGATTATCCTTACGCCGGAAGTATCCCTGTCATCTCTCTCTGCACTGCTTAAATATCTTTTCAAATCAGATCTCGGTACTGTTAGGTTTAAGTCACTGGTTTTAATTACTAAATCTTTTTCAAGGTCATAAACTGCTTCATAGGTTACAATAATTGTTTTTTTCGGAAATCTGCGAAAATCTTCGTCTATTTCCAGTTCAGAAGAATATTTCAGATCCGAAGGTTTATGGATGGTAAATATTTGAGCATTCCCTTCATGTGTCGATACTATCCCTTCAAGTCTGTCATCATACCTTGTATCCTTTGCTCTTCGCCTATCTGTATATGCATAATCACTCCTTGAGAAATCGGAGCTTCCAAGTTCGTTTACTGCCCTTACTTTAAAATAGTATTTGGTATTTGGTGCTAAATCTGTAACAAAAAATCTTGTTCGTTCTGTCCTTTCAAGGAATTTGTATGAATCTTCTCTGTCTGTTCGGCTCGCAAATATTTCGTAATAATCTGCGTGTTCAGAAGGATCCCATGTAAGCTCTATTGTAATCGAATCATAACTTTCCGCACTAAATCCCTCAGGGGGAAGTGGTGCTGTTCTGGGAGCTATATAGTAGTATCCATCCTTTAATATGCCTTCTCCTCCGTCAGGATTAATAACCTTTACATCAGCATATCCCGAAGCATCCCCTGGAGGGGTCTCCGCACTTATTGTAGTAGAACTATGAACTTGTACTTTTTGTGCCATCTTCCCGCCGATCTCTACTTTGGCACCCTGTGCAAAGTAGTTACCTGTAATAATAATTTTTGTCCCCCCGGCAAGAGCCCCTTTATTAGGATCGACACTTATAACTTTTGGAAATTCAAGATACAGAAATCCTTCTTCTTTATGTGCAAGCCCTGTATCCGGATTTATTACTATTACATCCTTTAACCCGGGAGTTCCTTCTGGCAGTATGATCTTTATCTGCCCTGATATTACAAAGACTACATCTGCTTCGTTCCGATCAATAAAGACTCTTGCACCCGGTTCGAAGCCCTCACCAAATATTGCTACTTCAATGCCGCCATAAATCGGCCCTTTATTTGGGTCGAGGAACGTTATTTTGGGATTTGTAGTAGGAATTCTATATTCAAAGGCATCTTCTAATGTGGCTGAAGATCCGTCCGGATTCTGAACCGTTATATTTTTTATACCGGGTGTGTTTGGACCTGTTCGTGCTTTTATGGTTTGTTCATCTATTACAACTGTTTCTTTGGTCTCTGCCCCACCTATAAATACCTTTGCCCCTTGTATGAAGCCGTCTCCTTTGATAATTATAGGTGTTCCACCGTGTATTGTACCTTTATTAGGATCGATAGAGTCTATGCTTATTTCTGTTTTAGTTTGAATATACTCAAATCCTTCCTTTTTTAAGGAAGTCCCCGTATCTTCGTTTACAACGATTACGTCTTTTTTGCCTGGTGTGCCTGGAGGTGTAACGGCTGTTATATGGGTTCCGCTTACTATAGTGATCCCATCAACTTCATTGCCTTCATCATCTTCAACCTTTTTTACCTCGGCTTCATTACCATCTATGAGCAGTTTTATATCTTTTCTGAAATCACTGCCTTTTACGGTAATATATGTCCCACCATTGGTTGTGCCTCTATTTGGTGATATTGTTTCGATCTTGGGGAAGCTGTCCGGAACAACATATTCAAATACACCGTCCCAGCGTGCCAGCCCTGTATCCGGGTTTGTAACGGCAACCTCTTTTTCCCCAGGGGTATGAGGCGGGGTATATACCTTGATAGTACTCGGATCAGAAACAAGTACATATGGGGCCGGTTCACCACCAAATGTCACCCTTGCGCCGGGAACAAAATTCTTACCTTTTATGGTTACAAATGTGCCACCATAGGCAGATCCCTTTGCAGGTGTTACATCATGGATTTCTGGTTCGGTTTCAGGTGCCTTATATTCGAATCCGCTCACCAAGGTAGCAGATCCGGCATCTGTATTCATTACGGTTACGTTCTTTTTACCGTGTTCCCCGGGCGGGGTAATTACCCTTATTTTCACCGGGCTGATTACTTCTACATTCCGTGCCTTATTCCCCCCTATTATCACAGTGGCACCAGCCCGGAAATCGGTTCCCGTAATTATTATGTCGGTACCTCCATATATGGTCCCCTGATTTGGGCTAACCGATGAAATCGTTGGTCTACTGGATGGATTCATGTATTCAAAACCGTCTTTTACTACTGCCTGCCCAGAATCGGCAAGGTTTATTACAAATACATCTTTTTTGCCTTCTGCCCCGGGTGGGGTTCTTGCTGTAAGGAATGTTGAGTTTTCAACCTTTATATTTAATGCTAAATCGTCTCCGATTATAACTATTGCATCTTTCTCAAAATTACTTCCGTTGATGGTTATTACCGTGCCCCCTTCAACTGACCCTCGATCAGGTACGATACTGTTTATCTCAGGTGATGTACTTGGTATCCTGTATCTAAACCCATTGCTGATGGTTGACTTTCCCCCATCCGGGTTTTTTATTGTAATATCTGCATATCCCGGGTTTCCCCTTTTTGGGGCACGAATCTTTATTGTAGTATTATTTACTACTTTACAATAGGGGACTTCCTGTCCGTCTACATATGCTTTCAATTCGGGATCGAAATTTTCTCCGGTGACAGTAACTGGGATTTCTTGATTTACTGTCCCTTGACTTGGGAAAATATTTTTTATAATCGGGTTGCTGATATATAAAAACCCGTCTTCTAGTATATAAGAACCTCCATCGGTATTCATAACGCCAACATCTGATGTTCCCGGTATGCCGGGAGGTGTTGTTGCATGAATCAGGTTGGGTGTTTCAACAAATACATCTGATGCCGGCACACCGGCAAATGTTACAGATGCACCACTTCGGAAATCCGAGCCATAGATTTTTACCCTTTCTCCACCTGCAGCTGTACCGCTTGTGGGAGATAAGCCGGTTATTTTCGGTTGGCTCTGATCTATATAGTATAGAAATCCGTTTTTAAGACGTGCCTCACCAAACATATTATATACAATGACGTCTTTGGCACCTGGGGTATTTGCAGGTGTTGATAAGGTGATAGTTTCTGAGTCTATTACTGTAACATTTGAGGCTGCTTCTGTTCCGAAATTCACTTTAGTTCCTTCTATAAAATTGGCTCCCTTAATTGTTGCATATACATTACCTGAAACGGTCCCCAAGTTAGGAGTGATGCTTACTGCAATAAGTATATTACCTCGATATATATAGCCGTCTTCATAAACCGCTGTGCCACCATCGGGGTTTATAACATATACATCTCTGGAACCGATTCTTGTTGTTGAAGGAGCTGATGCATGTATCTCTGTAGGGTTTAATACCTCTACAAAGGGTGATCTGTTTCTGTTATCTTCATAATCACCAAAATAGACCTGTGCACCATCTTCAAAATCTTGTCCTTTTATTATTACTGTTGTGCCTCCTGCAGAAGGTCCCTCTCTCGGTGTTATGCTTTCTATAACGGGATGACTTTGGGGCAGTTTGTAAGTGAATCCGCCTTTAAGCCTTACAGATTCCTTTATAAGGGCCTCTTCTTCAAATTCAATAGATCCGTCTTCGTTCTGGTCTAACCCTTTTACGTGTACAACCTTGACTATAACATCTTGAGGACCCAGTGTCCCTCCCGGTGTATAGCCTGTTATTTTCCTGCTGTCTTCTATGATTAATCCCTTAAGATCATTACCACCTATAGTAACATTTGTGGTTATATAGATAGTCTCACCATTAGCGTCTTGCCCTATGGGTTTATACGTTACAAAGTTTGCGCCTCGGATTGTTACAAAGGTATTCCCCTCGATCAATCCTGAACTTGGTGTGATACTTGTAACAGTAAGTGCATTTTCCGCTATCTTATACGTATATCCATTTCCCACAATATAAAAATTGCCGTCGGGGTTTACTACTTTAATATCTGCTTCTCCAGCAGCATTAGGTGGTGCTGTACACTTTATGATGTTTTTAGTTGTTCCATTATCATCAACGGTTCTAATGCTTTCAACTTTGGCTTCAGCAGTTCCGAAGTAGACCTTTATGCCGCTTCTAAGGTCAGCCCCGATTATCTCTACTTCATTCCCGCCGGTAATAGGACCTGTTTCCGGTTGGATAGACTCAATTATGGGATTACTTGGTGGGAGTTTGTATTTGAAACCTTTAGGAAGTTTGAAACTTCCCAGATCATTCATATTTATTATTACTACATCTTTCTCACCTTCGGAGTTTACAGGTGTAAGTGCAGAAATCCTTGTAGAGCTCTCTACCTTTACATCTTCTGCCTCTACTCCGCCGATAAAAAACCTTACACCGTCAGGATCTGTGTTGAAACCTGTTCCGGTTACTGCAATCTTTTCCCCGCCTTCTGTATAACCATTATTTGGTGTTATGCCTGTAATTACGGGGGTCATGATATATTTAAAAGTGCTTACAGCTCGGCTGCCGTCAGGATTGGTAATAGTTAAGGTTTTAATCCCTATCTCTCCCGGAGGAGTCTCAGCTATTATAGTATGTATATTACTTGAAAAGTCCTTTGCCACTGAAATAATTTTAGCCACCCTGCCACCTATATCTATTTTAGAACTGTAAGAAAATTCGTTCCCTTTAATCTCTATAATTGTTCCCCCATATGTAGAGCCAGTGTTCAAATCTGCATCCTGAAAGTCATCACCTAAAAGCTCTTCTACATCTATATTGACAGGCTTTTTTTCTATTACAGGTTCGCTTACAGTATATTCAAATCCCTCATTTCTGACTGCTTGCCCACCGTCTGGATTCGTTATGATGATATCATGGCGCCCGGGAAGTCCTTCAGGCACTCTTGCTGTGATAGTCGTTTCCCCTGTCTCCTCATTTAACATAACCCTTACTTCTGCAGCAGAATTGTTCCCTATTTTAACTGTTGCCCCAGATATAAAGTTCTCTCCGGTTATAGTTATAATTTCCTGTTTTACAGTGGAGCATTTTGTTGGGTTTATATTAAATATGACCGGTTTGCTTCTCGTATAAGTAAATCCGTCTCTGTAAATATATTCCCCTCTATCCGGGTTTACGATCTTTACATCTTTACTGCCTTCTTTAATGTTTGGAGGTGCTACAGCTTTAAGCTCTGTTTCGCTTATCCTGGTAATATTTTCTATTTCTCTGCCGTCTATGTAAAGCTTTATCCCTGACATGAACTGTTCACCTTTAATGGTAATAGCAGTTCCGCCCAATACGCTTCCTTTTTCCGGTTCTATTTCTGTGATTTTGGGTTTGCTCTGCAGATATGTATAATGATATGTTTCGGTTACTGCCTCTCCACTATCTGGGTTTACAACCCTTACATCTACTTCACCCGGGTTTTCATATGATGGTGCCGTTACACTTATTAAACTGTCGGTCCGTACGTCCACATTTGACGCCCGTTTCGTACCAAAATACACATTTGCACCCTGTAGAAATCCTGATCCCTGGATAGTTATTGTTTCTCCACCGAGCACACTTCCGCTTGAGGGTTCCAGCCCTGTAATTTTAGGATTTGAAATAAATTCAAATGCATTTTCTTTAATCGTTTTCACACCATCTACATCCACAATAACATGCCGTTTTCCCCTTACGGGTATCTCGGGTGTTATAACACTTATCTTCTGCTGGGTAAGTACATTTACTATTGCTGCTTCTTGGTCGCCAAAAAATACCCGTGTTATACGCTTCCCTGCTTCATTTCCTTCTTGATATACTCCGTCCACAAAATTATCACCTGTTATAGTTACTACATTTGCTGTATTAATGGGTCCTTTAGAGGGTTCTACCTTAGTAATTGAGGGTATGCTTTTTTTATAAAAAAAAGCATCATCCAGTATAACCGATTGCCTATCAGGGTTAGTCACCCTGACCCCTTTCAACCCGGACGCCAGTGCAGGTACCTTAGCCTTTATGATAGTGCTGTCTACAAAGGTTATTTTGGGAGAATCAACTCCACCTATAACGACTAATGCTCCATCTATAAATTGTTCACCATCAATAGTTATTTCATCCCCTGCAGTAGCTTCTTTAGGGTTGACATCTCTTATTTTAGGCGTACTGGGAGTATAGGTGAATCCTTTATGTACAACATCGGTAATACCATCAGATTCTACCGTAACATTAACAGGCATTTCTGTAGCCCCTTCAGGCCACTGCCCCGTATATTGAGGTGTTTTAACAGTAATTACTGTACCATCTCCTTTAACGGAGATAACCTCCCCAAAAAACTCTCCAAACTTTACTTTTGATCTGGTGGGGCTGAAATTACTTCCTGTTATTGTAACCTCAGTGCCGCCTGCAGTTGTGCCTCTATCTGGTGATATCTCCTCTATAACCGGACCTGAAGCCGATGCAAAATCGGGTATAATGGAAACCAAAAATATTACTAAAACCATATATACTACTTTTTTACGCTTTTTACCGATAAAGCTTATCATTACGATCACCCTTTAAAATATAGTTGACTTTTAAATGTCAACATTTAACCCTATTACCCCGGTTATATTTCCATTCTGATCTCTTATAGGTTCAGATATTGTAAGGTTTATTCTGTTAGTCGCAAGTGTTATATAAGGGTCTGTAACAAAGGTTTTGCCTTTAATCGCTTCGCGGAACCAGGGTCTGAAAGCAAGATTTTGTACTTCAATGTCATCTGTTATGTAAACTACATCACCTTTTTCATCACAGGTGTAAATAGTTAATATCCGCGGGTATTCTTCCATAGTTTGTCTAAATAACTCTTGCTGTTGAGCTGCATTCTTATCGCGAACACATTGTTCTTTCGCCAGTTCTTTGATCTTATCTTTAATCCTGTGGACCTCTTTTTGTACCTCGTCCGAAGGTTTGTATACAGAAGTGAATTCATTTGATATTGCATGAAGCTCTTGTGCCATTTTACTCATTTCCTTGGCATTTTCGTTTATCCTTTCAAGAGAAGCTGTCTGCTCCTGACTTGCTGCCGATACCTCTTGAGCCCCTGCAGCAGTTTGCTGTGAAACAGCCGCCATTTTTTCCGCTGCTTCTAATACTATGTGAACGTGTTCTACTTGTTTTTTTGTAAGGTTCCTTATGTTTTCTATAGCTTTATTCATACCTTGCACCCCAGCTGCTATTTCATCAAAGGACGTTTTAGAGGCTTCTCCTCTTTGTATGTTCTCGTGGGATTTTTCCTGACTTTTTTCTATTTGAACAACAGTTTCATTACCCTCTTTTTGGATTGATGCAGCCAGCTCTCTTATCTCCTCTGCTGCTTTTGCCGACTCTTCAGCTAATTTCCTGACTTCATCTGCTACAACTGCAAAACCTCTGCCGTATTCCCCTGCCCTGGCTGCCTCTATTGCTGCGTTAAGTGCCAGCAGATTGGTCTGTTCGGCTATGCCTGTAACTATACCGACAAAATTAGTTATCTCATTCGTTTTATTTGTCAGGTCTTTCATACGAGCTACAGAATTCATACTTTCTTCGGCAGAATCCTTTAAGTGCTCTATAAGCCTTTCAATAACTTCACGAGTTTCTATGGTTCGCTTGCCTATATCATTTATAATTTCATAACCTTTTTCCGTTTCTGAAGCAACTTCTTCTGCTGTTTGAGCAAAAGAATTGACATTTGAAGATGTTTCCTGAGCCGCTTCTGCCTGCTCCCCTGCTCCGGAGGCTATTTCATCTATTGATGCTGCTATTTGCTGAGCTGCCGTATTAGCCTCATATGTATTTTTTGTGAAATTTTCCACAAAATAATTTAGTTCTTCGGATGCCCGCTGCATCCTGCCTATCAACCTGAATACATTTTCTATTATTGCTTCAAGGGGCTGTAATATAAAGGAAAATTCATCCTTTACAGATTTGCCTACCTTGAAAATTAGTGATAGATCTCCTTTCCTTATATCTTCAAGTATATGTGTTATTTTATCGGAAGATTTGCTGATAAAAATGTTACTAAGTACAGGTGCCAATACAGCCATTATTATTAAAGAAAATATAAATGGTTTTAAACATACTTCAAAAGGAACCCCGAAAACCAGCTGAATACATAAGAATAATACAACTGGTATCCATAACAAAACTATTAGAACCGGTATATTTATTTTTTTTGCCGATTTCATTTTATCACCCTCTCGCAATCTTTTTACACTTAATACCTTTTAAGCCCCAGCAGTGCTTTTTAGTTTTTTTGGGTGTTACTAGTATAATAGGAAAATTCGACAATAAGTTATAATTTCCTCCTATTTATGCCGATTTTGCTTATAAAAAAACCCGGTATTTAAAACCGGGTTTAATTATCTTATCTCTTTAAAATTGTATAGCAATCTTTATCTTTTACTATTCTCTCTTTACTATGAGGGCAGTACCCATTCCGCCACCAATGCAGAGAGTAGCTAAACCTAATTCAACATCGCGTTTCTGCATTTCGTAAAGAAGAGTAACCAGAATTCTGGTTCCGCTTGCACCTATTGGGTGGCCAAGTGCAATAGCACCACCATTTACGTTTACAATATCCATATTGAAGTTGAGTTCTCTTGCAACTGCTATGGATTGAGCTGCAAAAGCTTCGTTTGCTTCAATAAGATCAATATCTTCTAATTTAAGCCCTGCTTTTTCAAGGGCTTTCTTAGTTGCAGGAACAGGCCCTAATCCCATTATGCTTGGATCTACTCCGCCTGAACCCCAGGATACAATAGTTGCAAGGGGTTTGATACCGAGTTCTTTTGCTTTTTCTTCGGTCATAAGCACTACAGCTGCAGAGCTGTCATTAATACCAGAAGCATTACCGGCTGTTACAGTGCCGTCTTTCTTAAATGCAGGTCTCAGTTTTGCGAGGGTTTCTACGGTTGTACCGAATCTTGGGTGTTCATCTGTATCAAAAATGAGCGGGTCTTTCTTCCTCCTTGGAACTTCAACAGGAACAATCTCGTCCTTAAATCTTCCGCTTGTAATAGCCTTTTCAGCCAGCTGCTGGCTTCTTGCAGCAAATTCGTCTTGTTCTTCTCTTGTGATGTTGTACTTTTCTGCCAAGTTTTCTGCAGTTATTCCCATGTGATAGTTGTTGAAGATGTCCCAAAGTCCGTCATGTACCATACCGTCTATTACTTGCCCGTTACCCATTCTATAGCCATATCTTGCATTTGTGAGATAGTATGGAGCCATTGTCATGTTCTCTACTCCGCCTGATACAACAATCTCATTGTCTCCTGCCATAATTGTTTGATAACCTAAACTTACAGCTCTTAGCCCGGAACCGCATACTTTGTTTATTGTCATAGTTGGAACATCTATCGGAATTCCGGCCTTAATTGATGCCTGTCGGGAAATGTTTTGGCCAAGTGCTGCTTGAAGTACACAGCCCATAAATACTTCGTCAACCATTTCCGGCTTAACATTTGCTCTGTTCAATGCTTCTTTGATTGCAACTGCTCCCAGATCAACTGCAGGAACATCTTTTAAAGATCCGCCAAATGTACCGATAGCCGTTCTTACGGCACTGGCAATTACTACTTTTTTCATTTCGCTCTTCCTCCCATATAATATATTTAAAATTGGTCCCCTGCATATAAAAATAGTTGGGCCAACCTTATAAACTACTCTTTCCTTATTATGCACTAAAACCCTATTTTTTATTATACACTATAAATAAATACATTACAATCTTTTTGCTCACCATTACTTGCGCCTTTATACGCATAGTATAAAAAATAATAGTTTTATTTGTATATTATGGATATAAAACCTATTTATTTGAAGAATTATCCTAGGAATTATCACTTTCTGTAATAATTACTTATAAAAAAACTTAAATTTCTTATGGGGGTAAGAATAAAATTTGCCTATCTAACCCCCATAATTACAAGAAATTTAAGTTCAAAGCTACCTATACACACATTTGTGGTACAAGCGGATATATTGCTGCTTGCTCTTTTTTTATTTTACACACATTTCAGCAAGCAGTTTTACAAGGAAATACCATACTGTCTTCATTGACGGGAGATACAGCTTTTCCTCTACCGTATGTGCACCTGTTGCTGTAGGTGCGATGCCTATGATGTCCATATCAGGGATTTGTTGAAGAATGAAGCTTGTCTCTACACCTGCGTGCATAACCTCAGTTTTGAGCTGTTCGCCAAAAAGCTGACAGAATACTCGTTTGCACATTGCCTGCAAGGCTGAATCTTCACGAACCGGCCATGCGGGAATGGTTTCGCTTATTTTACATTCTGCACCGCACATCTCTGCCAGTAGCCTCACTTTGCGAATGTATTCTGATGAGATATTCTCTTCTGTAGATCGCGAGCTAAATGGAATAGTAATTGTGCTACCTTCAATGGCAATACCTTCCGTATTGCAAGAGCAGATTAGCTGCCCATTAGTTGGTTCAGCCCTCATAACACCATAAGGAAGCAGATACAAAAGCCTGATTATATCAGTTGTGGAAGCATCATCGACCATGCTCTCGGCACTATCAGCTTTTGTGAGTTCAAAAGTGAGATCAGGGTCTGTTGCCTTATATTCCCTGGCTGCTTCTTTATAGACTTTATTTACAATATCAGCTGCCGCATCCGCATTATCCTTGCTTACGCAAAATAAACACTCGGCAAACTTGGGAATTACAGAGCCAAATTCGGACTGTATTGTAACAAGATTTAGCTTCATACGTTCCATTATACGGTACAGTACCCTTGCCAGCAGGTTGATGGCACTAGCACGGCCCTTATCGATCTGAACACCGGAATGTCCGCCAGTTAATCCGCTGACCTTGAGTGTGAAGGCTAGACCTGACCCGGCAACACGCTTACATTCCCTTGTGATATTGACCTTTATCCTCCCTGCACTACCGATACACATGGTGTCCGCATCACCACAATCCATATTTATCATGCGCCGTGATTTAAGCCGGCTCATATCGAAGGCTTTGATACCCCAAAGCCCAATCTCCTCCTGCACGGTAAAGAGCAGCTCTAATGGAGGATGTACAAGATCGGTACTGTCCGCTAATGCAAGCATGTTAGCAATGGCAACTGCATTATCTGCTCCGAGCGTCGTGCCATCCCCATAGAGGTAATCACCCTCTATACGAAACTTAATCGGATCCTTTAAAAAGTCATGGTTTGAGTCTTTTGTCTTTTTGCATACCATATCGAGATGCCCCTGTATCAGTAGAGGGGGTAAATCCTCACATCCTTTGGAGCCGGGCTTTTTGATTAGAACATTTCCAATCTCATCCCGATAAACCTCAAGCCCGCGTTCATTTGCAAAGTTAACTACAAAATTACAGATCTCTGCTTCGTTACCTGATTCACGGGGGATACGGCTTACATCTTCAAAATAACGCATTACTTTTTTAGGTTGGTATATATCTAAGCAATACATCCGTTTTCCCTCCTAGGGTTTCTATACTCGCTTCAATCACTGCTTTATAATTTGGTATCTTCTTATTACGGATGGTTTAGGAAACTTAGTTCCAGCTCCACTCATAGATGTAATATGGGTGAACAGTAGAATCATGTGCTACAGCGTTTAAATCCTTTGCCCATACGTAGATCATCTGTCTGTGGAATATTGGTATAGATGGGCAATAGTCTACCAGGTACTCAATAAGCTCTTTGTATATAGCTTTCCTCTTCTCGGGATCTGTTTCAAGCTCTCCCTTCTTAAACATTTCGTCTACCCATGGGTCACTCATTTGAGAGAAGTTGTTGCCGCCGAGTCCAACAGTACCATAATGGCAGACATTATACGAGAAGTCAGCCCTATAAGAAAGCCCTTGGTTCATTAGTGCAAAATTACCACTTTGAGCATCTTCGTCAGGGGTTGCTGTATTTCTCAATTCCAACTTGACGCCAATGTCAGCAAGGTTTTGTTGGAAAACCTGTGCAATCTTTTCGTGGAATGAACCGCCTAGAACATCCATTGTTATACCAAAATCGGCAAAATCAAAACCATTAGGATAACCTGCTTCAGCTAACAATTCCTTAGCCTTCTCGGGGTTATAGGAGAAGTCTGTCGCATCAGAGAAATCAACTCCAAAGCAGTTGGTGTTCGCTTGAAGTCTTGCAGGAACTGCGTAACCTTCATATGCAATATCGATCATACTTTGTTTGTCACATGCATAAGTGAGTGCCTGACGGACCAACTTGTTGTCCAGTGGTGGAACAGTAGTGTTGACCGAAATAACACTGGTGTTCAATGGTTGACGCAGATCGTGATTAAAGTTTGGGTTTTCAAGCAGGGTGCCGACCATTGAAGGAACAACATCCATGAAGTGGACTTCACCAGCTTCTAGAGCGATAACAGCCGATGAGGCATCACTAATATATCTAAGCTCAACATCTTTAATAGCTGCCGGTTCTAGACGATAATCGTCAAAACGAGTAAGTTTTGCTGCAGTTGCAAAATCAATTTCAACCAGCTTATATGGCCCGGTGCCACAAGCAGTTTCGTTTATGGCTTCACCAGCCTCAGTGACAAACTTCTCGTTCATGATGGGTACTTCGTGCAAATAAACTAAGAAAAGTGGTGTAGGCTTATTAAGTTTGATACAAACCGTGTATTCATCCAGTGCTTCAACCGATTCAACCATATCGATGAAGTTTTTCTTGCCAGGATACTTCTTAGCCATATTGAAAGTGAATACTACGTCAGATGCCTTTAGTTCTTCATCGTTATGGAATTTGGCACCCTCAACCAAATGGAATGTGTAGGTCAATGCATCTTCACTAATTTCCCATGACTCTGCCAGACATGGATTTACTTTACCATTATCGTCAACAACTGCCAAGGTTTCGTAAACTTGGTTAAATATATACTGGTCAGAGTTCGCAGTTGTAGCGAAGGGGTTCAGCATACTGAAAATATCAGATACATACACAACAACAGAATCCTTTTGACTTACGTTACCACCTGCGTTGTTATTTGAACAACCTACAACTGCGGTGAACAACATAATGGTGCAAAGTAACACTGCAAAATGCTTCTTCATTTTTTTTCCTCCTCTATTATTTTAGTTTTTATAATGCTTAAACCTTGATTTTTTTCAAGTGTTTAGCAATATTTTAACAGATCCCCTCTGCTTATAATATAAATTACAGCTGTAATAAATGTTTTGCAATGATTAGTGAGGAAATCTGGTATAAACATTAATGTCAAAAAAGTTTGTACTATAACATTGTTTTAACGAGTTTCTTCTAGCCTTATTTTACAAACGGACATGCAACAAAGTGCGATGGGCTGACCTCCCGAAGTTCGATTTCTTTGCCCACACAGCCCTCTTGACAATATTCACAGCGCGGTGCAAAACGGCAACCGGGTTCTGGATCGATAGGGCTGGTAACCTCCCCACGGATAACATGAAATTTCTTAGTCCGCATTGAAATATCCGGGATAGGAATAGCAGAAAACAGCGCTTTTGTATAGGGATGCAGCGGGTTTTTAAACAGCTCACGGGAAGGAGCTTTTTCCACGCATTTACCCATGTACATAACCATGATCTCATCTGAAATATGCTTGACTACCGACATGTCGTGTGTGATAAACATATAAGTCAATCCCATTTCATCCTGAAGATCCATCAGCAGATTTAGAATCTGTGCTTGAATAGATACATCCAGTGCGGAAACAGGCTCATCACAGACAATGAATTTTGGTTCCAATGCTGATGCCCTTGCTATACAAATCCGTTGGCGGCGTCCGCCGTCTAATTCGTGCGGATAGGTATTATATAAGCCTTCCTCCAAACCTACCATATCCATCAGGGAAATAACGCGTTTTTCCAGTTCTTTGCGATTTTTAAACATCTTATTTACAATCAAGGGAGTCGCTATCAAATCATATACAGACTTACGCGGATTCAAGCTAGAATAAGGGTCCTGAAAGATTATCTGCATAGATTTTCGTAGTTCTCTCATCTCCCGCTTACCGGCTTTCCTGATATTTCTCCCGTTGAAATATATTTCACCATCTGTAGGTTCTATTAATCTCAATATGACCCTGCCCAAGGTGCTTTTGCCACAACCGGATTCACCAACGACCCCCAATGTAGTGCCCTCGTTAATGGAAGCACTAACATCATCTACAGCATGCAGCTTTGATTTTTTAACATTAAAATATTTTTTTAGATGCTTAACTTCCAGAAGTGGAGTCTTACTTTGCGTATTTGTCATCTTTTTCAACCTTCCTTTATTCATCTTTTGACGTGAAAAGGTGGCAAGTAATCCTGTGCGTTCCATTTACATGGGCTTTAGGCGGAACGCTTTTACAGATTTCCATACAATGGGGACAACGTTCAGCGAAAAAACATCCTTTAGGCAGCTTCAAAAGTTCAGGCATAAGCCCATCAATAGGTGAAAGTCGATCAGTTTCTTCATTCAAATTAGGAATAGCGCCAAATAGCCCTACTGTATATGGATGATGCTCTTTTTTAACAAAAATATCTTCCAAAGTACCTGTCTCTACCAACTGCCCTGCATACATAACTGCAACCTGGTCGCAAATCTGGGCAATGATGCCCAGATCATTGGTAATCATAATCATAGCAGTACCAAGTCTATCTCTAAGTTCAGAAATCATTGCCAGCACTTGTGCTTGGATTGTGACATCCAGTGCTGTAGTAGGTTCATCAGCTATCAATAATTCCGGTTCGCAAGCGAGTGCCATAGCAATAACCACCCTTTGTTTCATGCCTCCGGAGAATTGATGTGGGTAGTCTTTTTTACGGAATGCCGGAATACCTACCATTTCCAACACTTCATCTACACGGGCCTCAACCTCACTACTGCTCTTATCACTTTCTGAATGGTAAATAATCGCTTCTGCAATCTGTTCACCTACAGTCATAACAGGATTTAATGAGGTCATCGGATCTTGGAATATCATAGAGATACGCTCCCCGCGGATCGACGAACGCATTTCTTCTTCGGAAAGCTTCATAAGGTCGGTACCGTCAAATATAATACTTCCGCCAACCACATGCCCCGTTCTTTCAGGCAGGAGACGAAGGATAGACAGCCCTGTCGTAGTTTTGCCTGCGCCAGTCTCACCAACAATTCCCAAAGTTTCACCTCTTTGGAGGGTGAATCCTATTCGATTTATGGCGTGTACTGTTTTTTGATCTGTTTTATAAATAACTTCTAGATCCTTGACTTCAAGTAAATTCTCACTCATCTGTTATTCAACTCCTTCATTATCGTTATTAATATCAGTCTTTGAGTCTTGGATCCAGCGCATCGCGCAGACCATCTCCTAATAAGTTGAAAGCGAGAGCAGTTAAAACGATAACAATACCGGGAAGCACACACATATATGGTGCCGCTCTGAGGTATTCCCTCGCATCTGCAATCATGGCACCCCATTCCGGATTTGGCGGTTGAACACCCATTCCGAGATAGCTCAAACTTGATGCTGTCAACATTATATTAGCAACACCTTGAGTCGAGACCACAATGATTGGGGATAAGGCATTTGGTAGAATCTCAGTCATAATGATTCTGAAGTCGCTCATACCGCAAGCACGAGCAGCCTCAACATATTCAGTATCAACTACACCCAATACTGCGGATCTAACAAGGCGGCAGTTTCCCGGTATAATAGCAATAGTTAGTGCAAAGATTAAGCTGCTTGCACTAGCACCCATTGCTGCCACTACACACAGCGCCAGCAGCGTTTCCGGAATTGCCATAAACATGTCTGTAAAGCGCATAATAAAGCTGTCCAACATACCCCCAAAGTAAGCAGCACACGCACCCAATAAACCTCCTATTAACATTCCTAATGCCATAGTAACAATACCAATCGTCAGTGATACGCGAGAACCGTATACCATACGCGTAAAAATATCACGTCCATATACATCTGTTCCGAACCAGTGTTCGAGAGAAGGTGGCTGGATACGGATATCTACTCTTTGAGTAGTTATCAAACTTTTATCAAATAATACGTCAGCAAAAATTGCCAACAGAACTACAATTATAAGGAACACCAAACTTATGACACTACTCTTGTTCTTAAGCAGTCTTCGCCATGTTTCTCGAGCCGGGCTTTGTTTCTTTTTATAGACAATTGCTGCTTCGGATTTTTGTTTTTTCGAATTTTGAATACTCATATGCTCACTCTCCTAAATGTACTTTGCCTTTATGCGAGGATCAATAAACGCATAAACCAAATCTACTACCAACATGATAATCGCAAAAAAGAATGCAAGCAGCAGGACACTTGCCAGCACACATGGCGTATCCTTTGCCTTAATGCTCAGTACAATTAGCGAACCAAGCCCGGGTAATGAGAAAACGCTTTCAGCTATGACAGAACCGCCCAAAATCTGACCGAAAGATGAGCCAATGGTCGTAACTACGGGCAGCAGCGCATTTTTAAGTGCATGCTGGTAGATTACCTTATTGTTCGGTACACCTTTGCTTTTTGCAGTTCGCACATAGTCCTGCCGGATCGATTCCAGCATAGTTGAACGCGTCATACGCAGTATCTTTGAACCATAAGGAAAACCTATAGTAATTGTAGGCAGGACATAGCTTTTCCACGAAGCTACACCGCCGGATGGAAACCATCCTAAATATAGAGCAAAAACAAGGATCAGCAACATAGCCAACCAAAAAGTGGGCATAGCCACCAATATCGTTGAAGATATTCTAAGGAAATTGTCCATGGGCGAATATTGTTTTACAGCTGAATATACACCCATAGGCAGACCCATAATTGTGGCAAAAACCATCCCTAAAAACGCAACCTTAATACTTACCGGAACACGCGCAAGGATATCGTCAAAAACAGGCTTACGTGTACGATAAGATTTGCCAAAATCGAGTTTGGTGAAGATATTGTATAAATAATTGAAAAATCTCTCTAAAAACGGCTTGTTTAGCCCCAGTTCCTCACGCATTTCCTCTAATGCCTCTACTGATGCCTCATGCCCCAGAATACGGACAGCAGGATCACCCGGTGTCATTTCCATTATAGCGAAGATAATAAAAGCAACACCTATTAATATTGGGATGAGGAGCAGTAGTCGCTTTATTACATATTTGACCATTCAAAAAACACCTCCAAGGTTTTTGTTGCACTGATTTTCCAGCAGCATCACACCATAATTTATATAAAAATTCGTTTTTTCTTTAAAAGCCTTGGGCTTATAGCTACATCAGATTTAAAAAATCCAATTTTAACATTATAAAATTTGATTTAGCTCCTCTAATGAGTATTGACCAAATCCCATGCTTTCCATTGTTCTTGCTTTTTCTTTCCTGTAATCCCTCTCCATGATCAGGGAAGCGAGACAAATAATTGAATCTATAACCGGGGTAGCAACTCCAATCTGTTTCCCAAGTTCAGACATGAAAACCAATCCATATCCCACATCTTCATTGAAATATCTGTCATCTAAAGTTTTAGGTGCCTTAATGCCCTTAAATCCCTGTGATTTTGAGAAGCCTACATCATAGGTGTTATTATACATATATCCCTGTCTATATCCGAGTTCGGGGTCAGGAATAATATCTACTCCAAGTTTTTTACCAAGTGCAATTCTCTCTTGATCTACACCTTTCATTAATTTCCCGACTGCAGGTGTAACCCCTTCTTCATAGAAATAAAGCTCTCCTTCTGTCCTTTCGATTGCTGCAGCATTAAGCAGCATCACAGATGGGTGTATTACCGGATTGCCATTCTGCATGGTTGTCTGAAGGACATTCTTAGCCGGAACCATAGCAGGGTAAACATCTTTAACTAAATCCATTACTTTGCCTGTACGCCTGCCTGGTAAAGCTGCTACAAATATACCATCCTTAACCTTTAGGAATATTTTAACTTTGCCGGGTGAAGTAACTCTTGCAGCATATGGCAATGTTGATGTTTCTGCAATAATTATGTCTTCACTCTTAATATCAAGCCCTGCAGCATTTTTAAATACAATAGCTCCGCCACATGAACTCGGACAAACTATTACTACTTGTCCTTTTTTTAAGTGCGGCTTACATGCCTTTCCAAAAGCCTCTGTGCTGTAGGCAGGTCCAATGGCGAGAATAAGGTCCGCATCAGTTACTACTTTTTCAATATCAAATCCAGCATATTTAATTTTAGCAAAACCCTCAAGCTGCCCTTCGCAATACACCCCTTGGTTTTTGTTCATTGCTTCGATATTTTTGGGGAACTGCTCAAAATCGAATACATAAACATCATGCCCTGCATTTGCCCAATCAAATGCAGCTGCTGTAGCCCCGTTACCTGAGCCTAGGATACCAACTTTCATATTTTACAACCTTCTTTCTGATTTGTTTGTATAAGCTGCTTTTTGATACATAAATCCAAATTTTGAATAATCTCTTGCTGCTAAGGTTTGTTCGCCCCTTTGGAGGTATTAATTTATTTATAGTGCAATAATAATGCCAATTAAAAAAAGAGCGAGATTCGCAATTTCCCCCTCCTTGGGTGTATAATAATCTACAATTTGTAATAATTTTTGACGTCAAAAATCTGTCACTCTTAAATTCTATAAGCCTAATCTTTATGAAGATTATATTTGTCCAATTTGTAATATAAACGTTGTCTTGTAATATTAAGCATTTCTGCAGCTTTTGTTATATTCCCCCTTGATTTTTCCAGAGCCTGTATTATCATCTTTTCTTCTAAATTTTCCATTATATCATCTAAAGAATCAAAGCCATTTAACATGCTAAAACATGAATGTTCTACAGGAGTCTCTTCATTGTTAGTGTTCAGCTTGTCATACAGATAAATAGGAAGATGTTTAAATTCAATTTTACCTACTTCTACAATATTGACAGATGCTTCAATTACATGTCTTAGTTCCCTTACATTGCCGGGCCAATTATACAGCATAAATAATTCCTCTACTTCTGAGGATATGCCTTCGACATTCTTACCTAACTTTTCATTATATTCATCAATGAAATACTTTACATATAAAGGAATATCTTCTCTCCTTTCCCTTAGCGGAACAAGTTTTATGTTTACTACATTTAATCTATAAAACAAATCTTCTCTAAGTTGTTTTGTTTCAACAGCTTTTAAAGGTTCAACATTCATTGCCGCAATTATTCTAACATCTACTTCTCTATCTATTGAATCGCCGACTCTCCTTACAATGCCATCTTGGAGCACCCTCAATAGTTTTGCTTGAAGGTTTATAGGCATAGAATTTATTTCATCTAAAAAAAGAGTCCCCCCATGGGCTTGTTCAAATACCCCAGGCTTGTCTACCGCGCCGGTAAATGCCCCTTTAACTGAACCGAACAAGATTGTTTCGAATAATGTTTCCGGCAGTGCAGCACAGTTTTGTGCTATAAAGGGTTTGTCTTTTCTTAAACTAAAATTATGGATGGATTGCACATACAGCTCCTTACCTGTTCCTGTTTCTCCGTAAACAAGAATAGAAGATGAACTGTCTGCAACTTTTTTAGCTTTTTCAATATTTTCTTTCATTATCTTATTTCTAGTAATAATATCTTCAAATTCATATTTTGCAGAAAATTTATCTGACCCAGAAGAGATACTTGCAACAGATTTAGTCTTTTTTCCCATGACTAGAGAAGGATCTTCTTTAATACTTGTTATATCCTTAGATAATTCTATAGCACCAAGCACTTTGCCGCTTCTAATAATTGGAAGAGTCAAATTTTGTGTATTATAGACTCTTCCATGATGATCATAAAATTTTTGATTTTCATTATATTTTATAATGCCATACTTTAAACAGTTGATTATGCTGCTCTCTTCTACATCTAAAGTCGGATAAACTTCAAGAAAGTTTTTATTTTTTATGTTTCTGAATTCTCTCAAATTTGTCTCATCATTAAACCTCGGATTGAATCTAACTGAATATACTATTCTTCCATTATGATCAACGATCATTATGGCATCTACATATTGCATATTGATGTTTTTTAAATAATTGTCGTCCATAATTATCCCCTTCAAATAGTATAACATTTTACAAACTGAGGGTATCCTATATTCTATGGTACAATATTTTTGCTGTTAAGGCAATATTTTCAGCAAGGAAAATCATACCATTGAAGTATCATAATTGCAATACTAATTATTCATAGTTTAGCAGTGTTCGGATATTTCCATAAACGGTGGGCTGAATACTAAAAACCCTAGATTATTATTCCCTATCAGCGCAGCGAGAAGACCTCTATTTTTTTATTCTGTCTACCCTTTCATTTATTTGAGTAATTATAGTATAATTTCTAAGTATGGGATAATAATATTGAAATTGTGAAAAATCTATACAAAGGGAATCTGGTGGTTAAAAAATGAGAAAATTGTTTTTTTATTTGAAACCGTATTGGAAAGCAACATTACTTGCCCCATTTTTAATGCTTGTGGAAGTATTTATGGATCTGCTTCAACCTAAACTTATTGCGAGCATTATTAATGATGGGGTTTTAAAATATGACTTGCTTCACATAAGAAACGTAGGGTTGCTAATGGTTGGAGCGGCTTTTATTGGTTTACTGGGAGGTATTGGTTGTATAGTATTTTCAAGTAAAGCAGCCTATGGTTTTGGGGCAGATTTGAGAAGTGATTTATTTGATAAGGTCCAGTCTTTTTCTTTCCGTAATTTGGACAAATTTAAAGCAGGCTCACTTGTAACACGATTAACAAATGATGTAGTGCAGGTCCAAAACGTAGTTATGGCAATGCTTCGTGTATTAATCAGAGCACCTTTTCTTGCTATTGGCAGCTTTATTATGGCTTTAACTATCAGCCCGAAACTTGCTTTAATACTTGTTATAATTATCCCGTTATTATTTATTGCCTTGCTAATCGTTATCCAAAAAGCATTCCCTTTATTTATAGAAGTTCAGAAAAAAATAGACAGTTTAAATACCGTGCTTCAAGAAAGCTTTTCCGGTATAAGGGTAGTTAAAGCATTTGTCAGGGCAGACTATGAAGAAAAACGTTTCGGTAAAGAAAATGATGAATTAATGCATATTACGGTTAAGGCTTCAAGACTGATAGCCTTAATAATACCTATTATGATGCTGCTTATGAATATAACCGTAGTAGCTATTATTTGGTTCGGCGGGTTACAGGTCTGGGAAGGTGCTATTGAAATAGGTGACATTGTAGCACTCATCAACTATATTACTCAGATCTTGTTTTCTTTGATGATGGTAG
>DUOC01000184.1 GCA_012839065.1 Thermoanaerobacterales bacterium
AAGGATTCCATCATCTCTAAGTGCATTATAACAGTTTTGATAGAATTCTTTTTGAAATAGTTCTACTGCGGGCCCTACGGGATCTGATGAATCAATGATGATCACATCATATTTTTTTGTTGTGTTTTTTAAAAACTCTATCCCATCAACAAATATTATGTTGGCCCTTTTATTATCAAAACTGCATCCAATTGATGGAAGATATTTCTTGCTTGCTTCTATAACATTTCTATCAATCTCCACTAAATCAACAGCTCTAACTTCTTTATGTTTCAAGACTTCTCTTAAGGCTCCCCCATCACCGCCCCCTATGATTAGCACATCTTGAGGGTTTGGATGCGTCACTAAAGGAATATGGGCTATCATTTCATTATAGATATACTCATCCCCTTCAGTAACTTGTATAGCTTCATCCAAAACAAGAGCCCTGCCGAAATCTTCCAGCTCCACTACAGCAAGATTTTGAAACTCGGTCTTTTTTTGTATAATTACTTTATTTACCTTCCAGTTAAGTCTATAGCCTTTAGTTTCCTGTTCAACCATCCATAACTCCAATTTTCATCCTCCTTATTGTAAAAATATTATTGTATATATTTCTTCTGTTTATAAAGGCTATTCCCTTTTTTTATTTATCTATTCATCTCAAAATCTATCTGTACTGATGCCCTGACTTCGGTTTCGCCGGGATTAATAGGCGTATTATATGAATCTGCTGTATCAGCAGCTGCCTCTTCCATCACCTTATATCGTACAGGTACAGGGCCTATATTTGACCATCCTCCGGTTATCTTGACGATACCAACTATTTGTTTCCCCAATTCATCAGCCATTATTTCAGCCTTTTTCTTTGCATCTTTTATCGATTTTCTAAGCACTTGTTCTTTTACCTTATCATCTTCTAAATAAAAGTATATATTATCTACTCTGTTTGCACCTGCATCTACTCCTGCATTAATAACAGTCCCGACATTATTAATATCCCTTATTGTAATACAAACTTCATTCTGAACACGATAGCCCATAATTCTCGGCGGTGTTTCATTTTTTTCGTAATTATATATGGGATTGACATAATAGTTCTGTGTTTTAATATCCCTTTCTTCAATGACAAGGGCTTTAATCGCATTTATTACTGCATTAGCCTTTTTATTATTCTCCTGCTGTGCCTTTTTTACATCAGCGTTTTCCGTAACAACAGCAAGGGTTATCTTGGCTCTGTTCGGGGCTGCATTAATAACTCCTTCCCCTGTTACAGAAATAATTGGTTTATCAGTATTTGCATCATTTGATACAGCTTTAACTGACGGCTTATATATAAATGATACTGTTAAGACAAGCACTAAAACTAGTGCTGTACTATAAAATAAAAATTTTTTGTTCATTATTCTAATTCCTCCCTTTTATTTTCTATATAACTAGACGAAATCTTCAAGAAGAAGGTTCCCAAAATTACGCTTTTAACTAAAAACAAGCTATATTTTAGGCTGACAAATCCGAGATAATATAAAGGATTTTAGATTATTTTGTCGAAATGAAAAATGATTGAAGAGTTTATTAGTAATAGAAGGTGAAAAAATGTACAAGCAGGGGCTTAAATTAAATATGGTTAGATCTAATATAATAATTGCTTTTTCCTTAATTTTATCCTTAACCTTCGCTAATTCTTTCAGCGATAATTTTACTATTTTAAACAATATAGTTCATGAAATAAATAAAAATGCTGAAGTTTTTTGTGAGGAAAATGAACAGGTTCCCCTTAAAGAAGATATGAACCCAAACTCTGAAACTGTCGCTTTATTGAGTCGGGGTGAAAAAATAACCCTCATAGAAGGCAGAGTTAACTGGTTTTACGTAGAAACCTCTGACAATAACAGGGGTTATCTGGATAATAGATACGTAAAGACAAATTATCTCCCACCCATTAAATTTAATAAGGGTATGAAAAACAGAATCATAGTATGTCAGGAAAGACAAAAAATATATATTATAAAAGATAATAAAGTCATAAAAGAATTTATAGTCTCAACCGGACTTGATAAAACGCAAACTCCAAACGGGCTTTTTATAATAGAGCCCGGCATGCGTGGGACATGGTTTTTTTCTAATAAATACAGTCAAGGTGGAAAATATTGGATGGGTTTTAGGGGTAACTATTTGTTCCACTCAGTGCCTATGGACAGAAATCAAAATATTATACCGGAAGAGTTGGCAAAACTAGGGCATCCTGCTTCACACGGGTGCATAAGGTTGCTGACTGAAGACGCAGAATGGCTCTATAATAATATTAATGATGGTACTCCTGTTTTAATCAGGCCTTAGTCGAATAAAAAAAACCTCCTTCTATATATGAAGGAGGTCATTTTTTTTACTTTTTGATAAGAAATTCTTCTAACATTGTGTCTTTCAAATCACAGCAGTAGTATCTCTGTTGTGTTTTATATTGGTTGTATTTATCACCATACTTGTCTTTAATCTTCTGGTAAATACAATTAGATACAATTGGAGGCACCAGACAATCAACATTGCCGTTGAAAAGTGCTACTTCTTTTACGATACTTGAACTAAGATAAGAATACTTGTTATTTGTCATCATAAAGAGGGTTTCAATTGAAGGGCTTAATTTTTTATTAATAGAAGCCATTTGTAATTCATATTCAAAATCTGATATAGCCCTTAATCCTTTTACTATTACCTTTGCATCCTTTATTTTGGCATAATCAACAAGTAGCCCGGAAAAGCTATCTATTTCAACATTATATAAATGTTTCGTTGACTCTTTTAACATATGAATCCTCTCATCTACACTAAATAAATAATCTTTTTTTGGATTGTTTAAAATAGCAACCACTAAACAATCAAATAATCGAGAAGATCTTTCTATTATATCTAGATGACCATAAGTAACTGGATCAAAGCTTCCGGGATAAATGGCTCTATTCATAACCTAAATCCTCCTTAAATTTTTGATTAAAATTTTACATGTATTACCCCTTCGATTTACATTATAATATAAATTTATATCAAATCAAGCCTTTTTTGAGAAAAAAATCACAAATATATAATATATAATCTCTTAAGAAAATAACCATAATATATTTGAGGTGAACTATAATATGAAAAAACAAAAAGTAGAATGTACAGTAAAATCTTGTGCATATTGGATGTATGTAAACAGATGTACAGCAGCTGAAATTAATATTTCAAATAAAGATTTAAATATAGCCCCAAAAAATAATAGTGAAACAGAATGCAAATCATTTATGGAGAAAAAAGGATTATCCAACATATTAAATTCGGTTGAGAATAAAAACTGGTTCGGTTTTGCTGAAGAGCTATTAGGTGCAGAAGAACGCTTAAATCCGAATATAAGCTGTACAGTTGAAACCTGTAAATACTGGGGAAAGGGGAATATATGCAATTCAGAATTGATTAAAATGACTTCAAATAATAATATTCCATTAAAGGTCTGCTGTGAAACATACAAAAACAATAGAATATATTTATAATATTAGCAACTTGGTTCGTCCATCTTAAAAACTCCTTTAAGTTCATTTGGTTAAATATAGTATACCATATTTTATGTCTTATATTAATACTGTTTAATCTAAAAAAGCAGCCCCTAATCTTATCAGGAGCTGCTTATCCTAGTTTTTAGTTTCAAGTTCAAAAAATGTTATCATAGATTCTGCTAATGTCCGTTTAAACTCAGTTTGAGGAACTATGAGTGATGAAATTAAATTAATTTGTTTGTCAGTATTAGTATACTGTGCTAACTCGTCAATCTTCAAGTTTAACTCTGTTAGTTTTTTAGAATAATCTTCTAAAATTTCCATATTGTTTTCAGTTAAGCCGAATGATATAATATCTTCCCTATTCTTATCTAAAAAATCCCTAAATCCACTAATATCCTCTTGAAAATATCTGGCTAAATTTCCTGACGGGTTATCATTAAAATAAATTAAATAAATACAAGCGAGTCTATCTTTAATAAAGGATGTATAATTTATTAGGCTTTCACAACTTATCATACGATTTTCGATTGGCAAATTTGGGTCCAATAAATGCTCCATATGTTGAGTCGCATAATTCGTTCTCATTCTTATATCATCAATACTATTAGACATTATGCTTTGATATGCCCCTATAAATCTGAAACAAATACTCGATACTAAAAGAATAAAAATAATAATAAAACCTATAATATACTTTGTTCGCTTTGGCAAATTCCGCATTACAATCCTCCTTAAGTTTTACTTGAATTGAATAAATACCACTATATCGAATATAAAACTATTATTCTATAATTGTATTTACAATTCCTGCTTTAATTAAGCAGCTGTTTGAATTCATTAGTAAATCACTTATCTTAAGGATTTGTTGAATCCGCCGAAAAGTAAGTAAAAAAGGTGCTGACCCTTATGTTTAAGATCAACACCTTTAAATTTCTATAGTTCTGTAAGCCTATTGTAAGATTCATATCTTTCCTTAGCATCCTCTTCTGCCTTTTCAAAGAGTTCTTTTGCCCTTTCAGGGAAGATTTTGGTAAGGGACGCATATCTTACTTCACTCATAAGGAACTCTCTAAATGATGCAGAAGGCTCTTTGGAATCTAATATAAATGGATTTTTGCCTTCTTCTTTAAGAGACGGATTATATCTGTAAAGATGCCAATAACCGGCTTCAACCGCATTCTTTTGCTGTTCTTGACTTGTACCCATTCCTGTCCTTATCCCATGGTTAATACATGGCGAATAAGCAATTATAAGAGATGGGCCGGGATATTTTTCAGCTTCAATCAGGGCTTTTAGCAATTGGTTTTTATTTGCACCCATAGCTACTTGAGCAACATATACATAACCATAGCTCATCGCCATCTTGCCCAGATCTTTCTTCTTCGTGGTTTTGCCTGCAGCTGCAAACTTGGCTACAGCACCTGTAGGAGTTGATTTGGAAGATTGACCGCCGGTATTGGAATATACTTCTGTATCAAAAACTAATACATTTACATCTTCTCCTGAGGCTAATACATGATCAAGCCCTCCAAAACCTATATCATAAGCCCAACCATCTCCACCAAGAATCCATTGGGATTTCTTTATAATATATTCTTTATTATCGTAGATATCAGAAAGGATCTTTCTTGTATCCTCATCTTTACTATCATAATCCTCTAATATTGGTATAACTGTTGAGGCCACTTCCTTAGTAATCTTCGGGTCATTCATATTATCCAGCCAAAGCTTAAAAGCATCTTTTAGATCGTCGCTGATATCTTTTACCAAAGCTTCTTTGATCAAATCCGCCAGTTTTTCTCTGATTTGTTTGACAGCAAGGTACATGCCGTAGCCGAATTCGGCATTATCCTCAAATAGGGAATTTGCCCATGAAGGTCCGCAACCTTCTTTGTTAGTACAATAAGGTGTTGATGGTGAGCTTCCACCCCAAATTGAAGAACAGCCTGTAGCATTAGCAATCATCATCCTATCTCCGAAAAGCTGTGTTAAAAGTTTAGCATATGGTGTTTCACCACATCCGGCACAAGCACCCGAAAATTCTAACAGCGGTTGTTCGAATTGACTTCCTTTTACTGACGATTTTCCCATAGGATTTTCTTTAGGGGAAAGAGTCATAGCATATTCCCAATTTTCCACTTGATGAAGCTGTTCTTCCAATGGTTTCATAACAAGCGCTTTCTGTTTAGCCGGACATGTATTTACACAAACCCCACATCCAGTACAGTCTAACACACTAACCTGAAGCCCGAAATTCAAACCCTCAAAGCCTTTTCCAATAGCTTTCTTTGATTCAAAAGTCTCGGGTGCATTTTTAACCTCATCTTCATTTAAGAGGAATGGTCTAATTGCCGCATGGGGACATACAAAAGAACATTGATTGCACTGGATACAATTTTCAGCCTGCCAGACAGGAACATTTAAAGCTATACCGCGTTTTTCATATCTTGATGTTCCTGGTGGGAGTACCCCGTCTTCCATACCTTTAAAAGCACTTACCGGAAGTTTGTCACCTTCTTGTTTGTTCATTACATCAGCAATATTTTTAATAAAATCAGGCACTTCCCTCTCTATATCTGTTTCATCTTTAGCTTCAGCCCATGAACTTGGAACATCAACTTTTTCCAGTGCATCGATGCCTTTTCCTACAGCTTTAAAGTTCATATTAACAATATTATCACCTTTAATCCCATATGTCTCGACTATAGCTTCCTTTAGGTGTTTTACTGCTTCTTCAATCGGTATAATATTTGCAAGTTTAAAAAATGCTGCTTGCATTATCATATTTATCCTTCCGCCCAGCCCCAGTTTCTGTGCAATATCTGCTGCATCGATTATATAAAAATTGATATTATGTTTTGCAATGTAGTTCTTAACAGAAGCAGGTAGTTTTTCTTCTAGTTCAGCAGTATTCCATGATGTGTTTAATAGGAAAGTTCCACCATCTTTCAACCCGGACAATACATCATAAAGTTCCATATATGATTGCTTGTGACATGCAATAAAATCGGCTTTATCGATAAGATAAGTAGACTTAATAGGCTTTTTACCAAAACGAAGGTGGGATATGGTTACACCCCCGGATTTTTTCGAGTCATAAGCAAAATATGCCTGGGTGTACATATCAGTATTATCACCGATTATTTTAATTGCACTCTGATTTGCCCCAACAGTACCATCAGATCCAAATCCCCAGAATTTACAGCAAATTGTACCTTCGGCTGATGTATCTATTTCCTCTTTAACATCAAGTGAAGTCATAGTTACATCATCAACGATTCCTACAGTAAAGTGGTTTTTAGGGTCATCTCCTTTTAGGTTGTCAAAAACCGCTTTTATATGTGATGGTCTTGTATCTTTTGAGCCTAATCCATATCTTCCGCCAACTATTAGCGGGTTTAATTCACTTTCAGCCAAAGCTCCACACACATCCAGGTACAATGGTTCTGCCAAAGAACCCGGTTCTTTTGTCCTATCAAGAACTGCAATTCGTTTGACCGTTTTTGGCATAGCTGACAGAAAATGCTTTATTGAGAAAGGTCTATACAAATGTATCTTTAAAACCCCTACTTTCTCGCCTTTTGCCATTAGATAATCTACAGTTTCTTCAATTGTTTCACATACAGAACCCATCGCAATTATAACACGCTCTGCATTGGGATCTCCGTAATAATTGAATAAGCTATATTCTCTACCTGTAATCTTACTGATTTCATTCATGTATTCCTCAACAATGTCAGGAACCGCCAAATAATATGGATTACAAGCTTCTCTAGCCTGGAAAAATATATCCGGATTTTGAGCTGTTCCTCTTGTAATTGGTCTTTCGGGATTTAATCCATTTGCCCTAAATTTCTTTACGGCTTCATAATCAAGCAGTTTTCTAAGATCCTCATAATCCATTACCTCTATTTTCTGTATCTCATGGGAGGTTCTAAACCCATCAAAGAAATGTAAAAACGGGACCCTGCCTTTTATTGATGATAAATGGGCTACTCCAGCAAGATCCATTACTTCTTGCACACTTCCAGAAGCTAAAAGCGCAAACCCGGTTTGACGGCATGCCATAACATCTGAATGATCTCCAAAAATTGACAGTGCATGAG
>DUOC01000185.1 GCA_012839065.1 Thermoanaerobacterales bacterium
ATATAATACAGTTTGCAGTGATTAATAGGGATAGAGTTCTGAAATAGTCTATCCCTTTTAATATAAATACATAATTTACGTGAAAATCCTAATATTTCTTGTAATCTTTACTTTTTTGTAGTAATATAATAGGCGCCATTCAAAATGATTCTTTAAAAAGTGTTGCATTTAATATTGCAATTTAAAAATATTGCAATTTAAAGAATTATTTTGACAAGGTACAACTACTATGGTATAATTAAGCATTGCATGATTAAATCATCTTTTATCTCCATTTTATATAATTTTTTCCATTAAATGAATAAAATATAATACATAAGGGAATATTATAAATATGACAATTTTGACCAAAAGTGAGAAACTATAAAAGTTCATTAATTACGTCTTGCTTTTGGTAATTTTTACTTATTGGGTATGGTTTTTTTATAGGCTTTTAAATGTATTTTATAAGGGGTGAGGAACATTCCATGGCACGACCTATAACATTTGGGAAAAGAGTACGTTGGAGTTATTCTAAAATTGATGAAGTAATGGAGCTACCTAATTTAATCGAAATACAGCAATCATCATATGAATGGTTTTTAAAGGAAGGGCTTAAGGAAATATTTGAGGACATATCCCCCATCCAAGATTTTACCGGTAATCTCATTCTTGAATTTGTAGACTATTATATTGAACCTAGTTCAAAATATTCCGTAGAGGAATGTAAAGAGAGGGATATGACTTATTCATCCCCACTTAAGGTTCGAGTTAGATTGATAAATAAAGAAACAGGTGAAGTAAAAGAACAAGAAGTTTTTATGGGTGATTTTCCTCTCATGACAGAGCACGGAACTTTTATTATTAATGGTGCGGAAAGGGTTATAGTCAGTCAGCTTGTTAGATCTCCTGGTGTATATTATAATAAAGAGATCGACAAATCAGGGAAACCTCTATATTCGGGAACTGTTATTCCTAATAGAGGTGCATGGCTTGAAATGGAAACAGATGCTAATGACATAATGTACGTGAGAATAGATAGGACAAGGAAACTGCCAATAACTGTTCTTTTAAGGGCTTTAGGATACAGTACAAATAACGAGATATTAAAGCTTTTAGGTGAAGAAGAAAAAGTACTTAGAACTTTGGAAAAAGATAATACAGAAAATGAAGAAGAAGGTTTATTGGAAATTTATAAAAGGCTGCGGCCTGGTGAACCACCAACGGTTGAAAATGCTAGATCATTGTTGGAAACTCTCTTTTTCGATTATAAAAGATATGATTTAGCTAATGTAGGAAGATATAAGTTTAATAAGAAACTACGGATGAGACCTAGGATTACTAATCATAAAGCCGGGGAGGATATTATTAATCCTTTGACCGGTGAAGTTATTGTAAAAGCAAATGAAAAGATTACCAGGCAAAAGGCAGAAGAGATTGAAAAATGCGGCATAAATGAAGTTAAGATTATAAGTGCTGAAGGGAATATTCTAAAGGTCATCGGCAACGATTTCAAAAGAGAAAACGGAACGATACTTCCTAGAGATGAAAAGCATATTGTAAAAGAGGATATAGTTGCGGCTATAAATTATCTGGTGAATTTAAGCCACGGAATTGGTTTTATTGATGATATCGACCATTTGGGTAATAGGAGGCTACGTTCGGTAGGTGAGCTTCTTCAAAATCAGTTCAGGATAGGGCTTGCCAGGATGGAACGGGTAGTAAAAGAAAGGATGACTATCCAGGATGTAGATGTTATTACCCCTCAAATCCTTATAAATATTCGGCCTGTTGTGGCCTCTGTTAAGGAATTTTTTGGTAGCAGCCAGCTTTCGCAATTTATGGATCAGACTAATCCATTAGCCGAACTAACTCATAAGAGGAGACTAAGTGCTCTTGGACCGGGCGGATTAAGCAGAGAAAGGGCAGGTTTTGAAGTAAGGGATGTTCACCATTCCCACTATGGCAGAATGTGTCCGATTGAAACGCCTGAAGGACCAAATATAGGTTTAATAGGTTCACTTAGTACTTTTGCGAGGATAAATGAATATGGCTTTATTGAAACTCCTTATCGGAGAGTAGATACTGATCGTGGAGTTGTTACAAACGAAATTGTTTATTTAACTGCAGATGAGGAAGATGAATATTATGTAGCTCAAGCAAATGCTGAATTAGACGAAGAAGGTAGGTTCGTTGATAAGAAAGTAACTGTGCGGTACATGGACGAAATTCTTATAGTTCCAAGAGAAGAAGTAGACTTTATGGACGTTTCACCGAAACAGTTAGTTAGTGTTGCCACTTCTCTAATACCATTTCTGGAACATGATGATGCCAATAGAGCACTGATGGGTTCAAACATGCAGAGACAGGCTGTTCCTCTTCTACGTACTGAAGCACCGCTAGTAGGGACCGGTGTTGAATTTAAGGCTGCACATGATTCAGGGGTAGTAGTGCTTGCAAAACACAGTGGGGTTGTTGAAAAGATATCAGCTAAGGAGATAATAATAAGAAGAGAAGATAAAAATGGCAGAAGCACAGGGGAAGTCGATGTATATAAACTGTTGAAATTTATGAGATCTAATCAAGGGACTTGCATAAACCAAAAACCTATTGTTAAGAGGGGGCAAAGGGTTGAAGAAGGCGAAATAATTGCAGATGGATCTTCTACAAATATGGGCGAACTGGCATTGGGTAAAAATGTGCTTGTAGCTTTCATGCCGTGGGAAGGTTATAATTACGAAGACGCAATACTCATAAGTGAAAAATTGGTTAAAGAAGATACTTTTACTTCTATTCACATTGAGGAATATGAAGCAGAATCAAGGGATACTAAATTAGGCCCTGAAGAAATTACAAGAGATATTCCTAATGTTGGAGAAGATGCTTTAAAAGATCTTGATGAAAGGGGAATAATAAGACCTGGAGCCGAAGTAAGAGCAGGGGATATTCTTGTAGGTAAAGTAACGCCTAAAGGTGAAACGGAATTAACTGCAGAAGAACGCTTGCTAAGGGCGATTTTTGGTGAAAAAGCCAGAGAAGTCAGGGACACTTCATTAAAAGTTCCTCACGGTGAGTCTGGGATTGTTGTGGATGTAAAGGTGTTTTCCAGAGATAATGGAGATGAATTATCACCTGGGGTTAACCAATTAGTACGTGTGTATGTTGCACAGAAAAGGAAAATTTCGGAAGGCGATAAAATGGCCGGAAGGCATGGAAATAAAGGGGTAATTTCTCGAATCATGCCTGAAGAAGATATGCCATTTTTGCCTGACGGCACTCCCGTAGAAATAGTACTAAATCCATTAGGGGTGCCTTCCAGGATGAATATAGGGCAAATTCTGGAGACGCACTTGGGTTGGGCTGCTAAGGCTTTAGGCTGGTATGTAGCCAGCCCGGTATTTGATGGGGCAAAAGAGTGGGAGATTATTGATACATTGAAAAAAGCCGGGTTGTCTGAAGACGGTAAAATAGTGTTATATGATGGTAGAACCGGCGAACCTTTTGATAATCGAGTAACTGTAGGCTATATGTATATGTTAAAACTTGCTCACTTGGTTGATGATAAAATTCATGCCAGGTCAACGGGACCATATTC
>DUOC01000186.1 GCA_012839065.1 Thermoanaerobacterales bacterium
AATCATAAAGAGAATAAAACCTTTTATATCGAATTGCTGCCTTTAAATAAAAAAGTGAATCTTGAAGATTCTATTAAATACATAGAGTCTATTAACAAACTCAGATTTTTAGAGTTGTCTGCAGAATCCCAAATTACAACTCAAATATAAGGAGGAAGAGGGAGTGGAATTAAAACAAAAGATAAGAGAAATTAAGGATTTTCCTCAAAAGGGCGTTTGTTTTAAAGATATAACAACTTTACTAAAAGATAGCCAAGCTTTCAAGTACTCAATAAAAAGCTTGGCTGAATTAGTAGCAGAAAAAAAACCCGATGTAATTGTAGGACCAGAAGCCAGGGGATTTATTATTGGGGCGCCTCTAGCTTACGAATTGGGAATAGGTTTTATACCTGCACGAAAGCCTGGCAAGCTGCCATATAAGACTATTGAAGCACAGTATAAACTTGAGTATGGCAGTGATATTATTCAAATGCATGTGGATGCTATAACCCCCGGCCAAAAAGTAGTAATAGCAGATGATTTGCTGGCAACGGGTGGGACTATATTTTCTACGGTAGAATTAGTTGAAAGGTTAAAAGGTGAAATTGTTGCTATAGCATTTTTAATAGAATTGACTTACCTAAATGGAAGAGAAAATCTAAGTAAATATGATGTACATTCGATAGTTAAATACTGATTTAATTTGTTTTATGGGGTGGGAAAAGTGTCATTAGGTGTTTTATCAAGAAAAATACAACAATATAGCCCAAAAAGTGATATCGAAATAGTTCAACGTGCATATAATTTTGCACGTAAAGCCCATAGTGGGCAGCATAGAATATCTGGCGAACTATTTATTTTCCATCCCCTGGAAGTAGCTAAGATTTTAGCTGAATTAGAACTGGACATTATTACTATTTGCGCTGGGCTTTTACATGATGTAGTTGAAGATACAAATTATACTATCAAAGATATAGAGGATAATTTTGGTCAAGAAGTTGCTTTGTTAGTGGATGGGGTAACAAAATTAAGCAAACTTGAATATAAATCCAAAGAAGAACAACAGGCAGAGAATCTTCGAAAGATGTTTTTGGCTATGGCAAAAGATATAAGGGTTATCCTAATAAAACTTGCTGATAGACTTCATAATATGAGAACCCTAAAGTATTTGCCATCAGAAAAGAGGACTGAGAAGGCTAGAGAAACATTAGAGATATTTGCTCCTTTAGCCCACAGATTAGGCATCTCAAAAATACAATGGGAACTTGAAGATCTTGCTTTACTTTATCTCGAACCTGAAGCATACAATGAATTAGCTATGCTTATATCAAAAAGAAAAGATGAAAGAGAAAAAGAAATAAATTTGGCTGTAAATATGTTAAAATCAAAGCTTGAAAATTTCGGACTTGATATTGAGATTCAAGGAAGGTCAAAACATTTTTACAGTATATATAAAAAAATGAAAGAGCAGAATAAGTCATTTGATCAAATTTATGACTTAACAGCTATTAGAATAATTGTAAGAACGATTAGAGACTGCTACGCTGTATTAGGAATAGTTCATACATTATGGAAGCCTATACCTGGAAGGTTCAAAGATTATATTGCTATGCCTAAACCGAATATGTATCAATCACTTCATACAACGGTTATAGGCCCTGAAGGCGAACCTTTAGAAATACAAATAAGAACATGGGAAATGCATAAAACAGCAGAGTATGGAATTGCAGCCCATTGGAAATATAAAGAAGGTATTAAGGCAGATGAAGATTTCGAAAAAAAACTGTCTTGGTTGAGGGAACTGCTAGAATGGCAAAGGGATTTAAAAGATGCCAGGGAATTTATGGAAACAATTAAGATTGACTTATTCACTGATGAGGTTTTCGTTTTTACGCCAAAAGGTGATGTAATAGATTTGCCTGCCGGATCAATTCCTATCGATTTTGCATATCGAATTCATACCGATGTTGGACATAATTGTGTTGGCGCTAAAGTTAACGGCAGGATTGTACAATTAAATTATGAGTTGAAAAATGGTGATATTGTAGAAATTTTAACTTCTTCTCAATCAAACGGCCCAAGCAGAGACTGGTTAAATATGGTAAAATCATCACAGGCAAAAAATAAAATCCGGCAATGGTTTAAAAAAGAAGCCCGTGAAGATAATATTTTAAAAGGTCGTGAAATGCTGGAGAAAGAAATTAAAAGAGCGGGGTTTTTTTATAAGACATTATTAAAGCAAGAATATTTAGATGCAGTTTTAAAAAAGTTAAATATCAACGATACAGATGATCTGTTTGCAGCTATTGGATATGGAGGTGTTACAGCCAATCTGGTTTTGCAGCGTCTTATTGAAGAATATAAAAAAGACGATAAAAATGCCGGCATAGAACAAAAGCCTGAATATCCAAAGAAATATGAGAAAAGAGAGAAGACAATAGAAAAAGGAGTAAAAGTTGAAGGAGTTGACAATCTTTTAATAAGATTTTCGAAATGCTGTAGTCCTGTGCCAGGTGATGAAATAATAGGATATATTACCAGAGGTAGGGGGATTTCCGTTCATAGAAAAGATTGCCCTAATGTAATACAACATTTTGATGAAAAAGAGAGACTTATAGAAGTAGAGTGGGATGAATCTGAAAGTGCTTATTACAATGTTGAAATCCAAGTAACTGCAGCAGATCGAGGTGGTTTACTATCCGATGTTATTAATACTATAAATGAGTTGAAGACCGTAATTATAGCTGTTAACGCAAGAACAACCAAGAATAAGATAGCTCTTATTGATATGACACTACAAATAAAAAACAAAGAACATCTTCAAATGATAATACAGAAATTGAAACGTGTTAAAGATGTTATAAGTGTAGATAGAATACTACCTAATTAATTTGAGGAGGTATATAATGCGGGCGGTAATTCAAAGGGTTTCAAGAGGAAGGGTTTCTGTTCAAAACGAGACTGTAGGAGAAATAGGCACTGGTCTTGTAGTTTTATTAGGGATAGGTAATAGTGATACAGAGCAAGATGCAGATTATTTGGTTGATAAAATAGTTAACTTAAGAATTTTTGAGGATGATTCTGGTAAACTTAACAAATCTTTATTAGATATTAAAGGCGAGTTAATGGTAGTATCGCAATTTACACTTTATGGAGATTGTAGAAAAGGGAGGAGACCGAGTTTTACGCAAGCTGCTCTCCCCGACAAAGCGGAGGAGCTTTACGGTTTATTTATAAAAAAAGCATTGCAACATAGAATAAGAGTCGAAACGGGTCAATTTCAAAAAGAAATGCTAGTTGAGATATTTAATGATGGACCGGTTACAATATTATTAGATAGCGAAAGAAAATTTTAAATGATCAGGAGGGTTGATTGTGATTTTAAAAAAGGTTGTTGTAAGTGTTTATGAAACAAACTGTTATATTGTGGGATGCCCAGATACTAGACTGGGGGCTGTTATTGATCCAGGAGATGATGGTGATTATATAATTGACCAAATAAAAAGAGTTGAATTGGATATAAAATACATTATTTTAACGCACGGGCATATAGATCATATCAATGCTGTTAGTGATATTAAAAATTTTTCAGGAGCAGATGTTTTGATACATGAAAAAGATAAAGAAATGCTGACAAGCTCATTTGGAAATTTATCTGCGTTTACGGGGAATACTATAAGCCAGCTAAAAGCTGATAAAGTCTTAAATGATGGTGATGAGATAAAGGTTGGAAATCTAACTTTTCAAGTAATACATACACCAGGGCATACCCCTGGGAGTATTTGTTTAAAAACAGGGGATTATATATTTTCTGGGGATACTCTTTTTGCAGGTTCGATAGGGAGAACAGATTTTCCAGGAGGCTCATACAGAGATATAATAAGATCTATTAAAGAAAAACTTATGATCTTTGAAGGAGATATTCTAGTTCTACCAGGTCATGGGCCTGAAACTACACTGGAAAACGAAAAAATATTCAACCCATTTTTAAGATAATATTTAACATTTAGAATAATATTCACGCCAAACTATACAAAAGCTTTGGTAAAAAACCAAAGTTTTTTATTGGATAGTTTTGATATACAAGTGCTTGCGAATTATTTAAAAAAGATTTTATTTAAATCTATATAAGGATTAATGGTCTTACTTTTATATCAAATGAAATTAAATAGAAGCAGTTTAAATGGAGGATGATATTTATGATTTATAAGGGGGAAAATATAACAAGAACTCATATGTGCGGAGAACTAAACGCACATGACGCTGATAAAGAAGCAAGTCTAATGGGTTGGGTTCAAAGGAGAAGAGATTTAGGTGGAGTAATTTTTATAGATTTGAGGGATCGTTCTGGCATAACTCAAATAGTATTTGATCGTAAAATTGATGAAGAAGCATTTAAATTGGCAGACAAACTAAGAAATGAATTTGTTATTGCTGTCAGGGGGAAAGTTAAAAAACGGCCTTTGGAAAATGTAAATCAGAAACTTTCAACTGGTGAAATAGAACTATTAGTTAATAAGTTGATAATTTTAAATAAATCCAACACACCGCCCTTTAGCATTGAAGATGATATTAATGTAGATGAATCTATTAGGCTCAAATATAGATATATTGATTTAAGAAGAACCCATATGCAAAAGAATCTAATCATAAGAAGTAAAGCCACAAAGGCTATAAGGGATTTCTTATATGATCGAGGCTTTTTAGAGATAGAAACACCAATGCTAACCAGGAGCACACCTGAAGGAGCAAGAGATTATCTAGTGCCTAGCCGTTTGAACCCGGGTGAATTTTATGCTTTACCACAATCTCCTCAATTATTTAAACAGCTTTTAATGGTTGCAGGTATGGAAAAATACTTTCAAATAGCTAGGTGTTTTAGAGATGAAGATTTAAGAGCCGACAGACAACCGGAGTTTACTCAAGTTGATATAGAAATGTCTTTTGTCGATGTAGATGAGGTTATTAGCTTAAATGAAGAAATGATTGCCTATCTATTCAATAATATTTTAGATATTAATGTGGCAATACCGTTTCCCAGAATAACTTATAAGAAAGCTCTCGAAAAATATGGAACAGATAAACCAGATTTAAGATATGGATTAGAGCTCGTTAATATATCAGATTTAGTTTCGAAATCTGATTTTAAAGTTTTTAGTTCAACTATAAAAAAAGGTGGCTTAATAAAAGGGATAAATGCAAAAGGCTGTGCTTCCTTTAGCCGTAGAGAAATAGATAGTCTAGTTGAACTTTCAAAAAACTTTGGGGCAAAAGGATTAGCGTGGATATCAATAGAACCGGATTCTTCTATAAAATCACCTATACAGAAGTTTCTGACAGAAGAAGAACTATATAATATTATTGGAAGAATGGGTGGCAAACCTGGTGATTTATTATTATTTGTTGCTGATACTGCTAAAATTACAAATTTTGTTTTAAATCAATTAAGGAGTGAACTGGCAAATAAATTGAACCTTGTTGATGATAATAAATATAATTTTGTTTGGGTGGTAGAATTTCCATTATTAGAATTTGATGAGGATCAAAATCGATATGTTGCAATACACCATCCTTTTACAAGCCCTATGGAAGAAGATATACCTTTGATGGATACCGAACCATTAAAAGTCAGAGCAAAAGCATACGATTTGGTGTTAAACGGAGTAGAATTAGGTGGAGGCAGTATAAGGATTTATTATGAGGAACTCCAAAAAAAGATGTTTAATGTACTGGGTATTTCTGAAGAAGAAGCAAAAGAAAAGTTCGGTTTTTTATTAGAGGCTTTTAAATATGGGACACCTCCTCATGGGGGACTTGCCTATGGACTTGATCGAATAGTTATGTTCTTGACAGGTTCAGAAAATATTAGAGATGTAATAGCCTTTCCTAAGACCCAACATGCGGCTTGTCTGTTAACTAAGGCACCTTCAAAAGTAGATCCGAAACAATTAGAAGAACTTTTTATAGATATCCGTGATACAAAAAAATAATTAATTCATCCTGAAAAACATAATATATATATAAGCATATATAAGTACTAAGTTAAGAAATTTCCATATAACATATTACAGCTATTACTTGAAAATAACACTCCTATATCTTGACTTTTTCACCTAGAACAGAAAAAATAAGCCTGTATTCTTTGTAATATAAAGGATACAGGCTTTTCATTTACATCATAAAGTTGTTATACTACAATCTAATTTTTCATTTGCGAAATA
>DUOC01000020.1 GCA_012839065.1 Thermoanaerobacterales bacterium
GGACCGGCGGCTTTAGGGATGGCAGCGGAAATATTCGATACTTACGGTCCGGACTCTTTTATCGGGAGGCTTGCTTCGTGTGTTATTGGGAGCACTGATACTACTTTTTATATACTTGCTGTGTATTTTGCGTCTGTAGGGATTAAGAAAACAAAATATGCCATACCCGTAGGGCTAATGGCGGATATGGCCGGTCTTTTAGGTTCTGTTTATATTGTTAATAAAGTTTTTTTGAGGTTATAGTATTTCAATAGTTATTTGTAATTCATCACCCAAACAGATGGTATAACAGGCAGGGTTTGGCGTGTAATATCGAGATAGCAGGTATCCATCATTTTACCGCCACCTACTTGTTCGAGAAAATCGTCTACCGGTGCTATCGGCAATGATACATCTTTTGTTTTGAAATGCATGGGAATTATAAGTTTGGGTTCTAATTGATTTATTACCTCTTCAGCTGCTGTTGCGTCGATTGTGAAGGTGCCGCCTACCGGAATAAGAAGAATATCGGGACACCCTATCCTTTCTGCCTGTTCTCTCGTAAGGACATGGCCAAGATCGCCTAGATGACAAATTTTTAAGTCATCCATTTCAAATATGAAGACAATATTGCCACCTCTTTTTTCGCCTTGAAGTTCATCATGATATGTACCGACCCCTGTTATTGGGATCCCCTTTATTTTATATGTACCGGGAGAATTGACTATTACGGGTAAACCGCTAACCGCCTCGGTGTAGTTGTGGTCATAATGGTCATGGCTTACAGTTACAATATCTGCATCTACATGCGGTATTTTATAGCCTATACTTCCGTCAAAGGGATCTGTTATAAGTCGCGTGCTATCTTGGGCAGTAAAAGAAAAACAAGAATGACCGTACCACCTTATTTTCATTTTGAAACCTCCTAGTTCTTCATAAATGAGAGTTACTTTTTCTCTATATTATTATATGAAATCACCTACAAAATAGTTTTTCAGACAATTACTAATAGGTATTCTGTTAATATTACAAAATTCCTGCTTAATTTATAAATTAAGGGCAAAATAAAAACCCGGAAGGATATTTTTTCCCGCCGGGTGTAGAGGTTATTTGTTTTTTATTTCTGCCTTCTTTTTGCTCTTTGAAGCTCTGCAGGTTCAATACTGGTTTTTCTGCCTTCAAACAAGGGTGCAAGCCCAATATTCTTGAGTTCTGCTTGCTGCTCATCACAGATTCCACAGTCATGACATACGCTGCGGTTGTCTTCGGGTTCTGTGTAGACACATGTTACACCTTCGTAATTTCTCAAAACTACTTTCCTATCTGACTGTGATATCAGATATTGCGGCATTACGGGGATCTTGCCGCCGCCGCCAGGTGCGTCTACTACAAAAGTAGGAACCGCAAATCCGGATGTATGGCCCCTTAAGTATTCGATAATTTCTATACCTTTGCCAACTGCTGTTCTGAAGTGTTCTATACCTTGTGACAGGTCGCATTGGTAGATGTAGTATGGTCTTACTCTCATTTTAACAAGATCATGAACTAGTTTTCTCATAATATAAGGGCAGTCATTTACTCCTTTTAAGAGTACTGACTGGTTCCCTAAGGGAACACCGGCATCTGCCAGCATATTGCATGCTTTTACAGATGTTTCGGTTACTTCTTTTGGATGGTTAAAGTGGGTATTTAGCCATATAGGTTGATATTTTTTGAATATTTCACACAATTTAGGTGTGATTCTCATTGGAAGCACTACAGGAGTTCTGGATCCGATTCTTACTATATCTACATGTGGAATTTCTCTAAGCTTGGCAATGATATATTCCAGATCTTCATCAGGTATTAATAACCCGTCTCCTCCTGAAATCAATACGTCTCTGACCACAGGGGTTTCTCTTATATATTGGATAGCATCGTCTATTTGCTTCCTCGGCATCGGCTGGTCTGTTGCGCCTGCCATACGTCTCCTTGTACAGTGGCGACAGTACATTGAGCATTGGTCTGTTACTAGGAATAAAACTCTGTCGGGGTATCTGTGGGTTAAACCTTTTACCGGTGAGTCGGTGTCTTCGCTTAAAGGGTCCAGCATATCCCATTCACCTTCGCGCACTTCGTTAGCTGTTGGGACGCCCTGCTTCCTGATCGGACAGTTGGGATCATCGGGATCCATTAATGAAGCATAGTACGGTGTAACTGCCATGCGGAAAACCTTTGTGCATTCTTTAGCCCCTTCTTCTTCTTCGGGGGTGAGGTTGATAACCTGTTTTAATGTGTCAACATCGGTTATCCTGTTCTTAACCTGCCACTTCCAGTCTCCCCATTCTTCCGGGGTTACATCTTTCCATAAAGGAATTTCTTTATAATCCCTCATATTTTATCCTCCTCCAGGTTTATATTATGTCATAAAACAAACGTTTAGGGATAAAACCAACTTTCTTTAAAGATACGACTGGCAGCAGTAAAAACGGCTGACAGCAGCGCTGCCATTTATATTATAATGCAATTTTCGTGCCATGGTTCGAAGCCAGTATCCACCGTCTCTTGATAGGATTTTTTGCCTATTTTTCGGCAACTTGTATATTTAATTTTTTTAGTTTATATTGAAGGGTCTGTCTGGGTAAATCTAATATCCTGGCTGCTTCTGATATATTTCCGTCTACAGATATTATTACTTTTTCTATAATCTCCTTTTCTTTATCCTCTAGTATTTTCCTTAAAGGTACGTGATTCAGATCCGAGTTTTCTCTAGCAGCATTTCTTATGTGTACCGGAATATGACGTGGAAGTATTGTGTCTCCATCTATTATGTTCATTGCCCTTTCTATTGTGTTCTCTAGCTCACGTACATTCCCGGGCCACGAGAAATTCATAAATATTTCCTGGGTTTTGGGGGCAATTTTTTTTACGTTCATGTTCAGCTTTTTATTGTATTTTTTAATAAAATGACTCGAAAGGATCGGGATATCACTCATACGTTCCTTTAGATCAGGCACCCTTATTGCAACTACATTTAAACGATAAAAAAGATCTTGGCGAAGATAATTCTTTTTTACGGCTTCCCAAGGGTTAATATTTAAAGCAGCCATAACCCTTACATCAACTTTTACGCTGGTAGTGTCGCCTATTCTCGTAACTATCCCTTCTTCCAATACCCTTAGAAGCTTTGCCTGCAGCTGCGGGGGCATTGAATGAATTTCATCCAGGAAGATGGTGCCGCCGTCACATAATTGGAAGAGCCCGGGGCGATCTTCTGCATCAGTAAAACTGCCTTTTACGGTGCCAAACAAGATACTTTCCAGAAGGTTTGCAGGTAATGCGGCACAGTTTTGGGCTATGAATGGTTTATGCCGTCTTTTGCTTGCATTGTGGATGGCTTGTACTACCAGTTCTTTACCTGTGCCGGTAGAACCGTAAACGAGAACTGATGACGAAGTCTTGGCTGTTTGCAGGATTACTTCGCGAAGACTGCGGATAGAGGGATGCTCACCTATTATATCATTAACGGTAAAGGGGGGATCATGTATCCCGATAGTTCTTTCGGTTTGTGCCGTGTATAGCCTGCTCTGAAGGTCTAATATTTTTTCGGAAAGTTCTTTTACTTTTGTTACATCTTTTGATACCTCCAGCGCACCGGCTATCTCACCGTCAATTTTGACAGGTATTGTTGAGTTTAGCGTAGTTATCTTATGCCCCTTAAAGTTTGTGAACGTTTGAAGTTTTGAAAGGATAGGTTTACCAGTTTTCATTACTGTCAAAAGCGTGCTAGTTTCTCTTGTTAGGGATGGGAATACATCTAATATATCTCTATCTATGACTTCTTCTATCTCAAGTCCATCCAGCTCTGCAGCTTTTTCGTTGTAATAAACAGTAATACCTTTTCTGTTTACCATGTGAAACCCTTCATCAATATATGGGATGATAATCTCAAGGCTCTCACTTAAACCTTTTATATCATGATTTTCTCCTACTATTTTTTTCTCCTCCCCTCTCCAAAACGGGGGTAGAGCCATGCAAGATTTTTTGCTTTGTGCTTAATATCGGGCGTCTATTACAAGTATATAATAATCTGAATATTTTATCAAGATAATTCTTTGTTTTTATTATGCTGCTCTACCTACATTCTTTCAGGAGCAGTTATTCCAAGCAAGGTTAATGTGTTTTTCAATACCTGTTTTACAGATTTTATCAGCAGCAGCCTTGCAATCATTATATTTTCTTCTTGCCCTATAACTCGACATGAATTATAGAAAGTATGGAAAAGTGATGAGAGTTCTAGTGAATATCGTGTCAGATGGTACGGTTCATATGCTAATGCACTGTTTAAAATTTCTGACGGGAAGTCGGCAAGTTTTCTTAATATAGCCAGTTCGGATTCTTCAGTCAGCACTTCCAGATTTGCTTCTTCCGCTGGCAGGATTGTTATGCCGTTTTCTTCCGCCTGGCGAAGGATGCTGCAGATCCTTGCATGGGCGTACTGAACATAGAATACGGGATTGTCCGTTGATTGTGTTACTGCAAGATCAAGATCAAAATCCAGGTGAGTGTCTGCGCTTCTCATGTTGAAGAAGAAACGAGCCGCATCTCTGCCTACTTCTTCTATTAAATCAGATAAGGTAACTGCACGTCCTGTTCGTTTGGACATCCTGGCGATTTCTCCCTGCCTGTAGAGGCGTACAAGCTGCATTATTATTACATGAAGCCTGTCTGGATTATATCCTAATGCCTCTACTGCCCCTTTCATCCTGGGAATATGCCCGTGATGGTCTGCACCCCAAATATCTATAGCGATTTCAAAGCCTCTCTCAAATTTGTTCTTATGATATGCAATATCTGCTGCGAAATATGTGGGCAGCCCGTTGCTTCTGATTAAAACTTCGTCTTTTTCTGCCCCGAATTGTGATGCTTTAAACCAAAGTGCATCTTCACTTTCATAAGTATAACCTTTTTCTTTCAGATAGTCTATAGTTTGTTCTACTTTTCCGACCTTATGAAGGGTTTGCTCTGAGAACCAAATATCGAATTCAACTCCAAAATCGGCAAGGTCTTTTTTCATTCTGGCAAGGTTTTTTTCAAGGGCATATTCTGTTAATCTTGCCCTGCGTTCTTCTTCAGGAACATTTAAGTATTTATCACCCTCAATTTTTATCAGTTCGCGCATATGCTCGATTATATCTTCTCCGTGGTAGCCTTCTTCAGGGATTTCCGCTTCTATGCCGAAGAGCTGCAAATATCTTGCTTCCAGTGACTTGCCGAAATTTTCAATCTGATTGCCTGAATCATTAACATAGAATTCCTTAGTTACATCATATCCTACAGCTTCTAAAAGATTTGCAAGGGAATCACCTAGTGCTGCACCCCGTGCATTTCCCATGTGCATAGGGCCTGTCGGGTTTGCGCTTACAAACTCTACATTGATCTTTTTCCCCTGTCCTTTATTGCATCTTCCATAGTTTTCTGCTTCTTTTTCTATAACCGGGATAACGTTTATCAGCCATTTGTTGTTTAGATAAAAATTAATAAAACCCGGCCCCGCTGTCTCTACTTTTTCTATGTAGGTATCGGCAGTATCCATATGGCTTGTTAGAATCTCCGCTATCTTCCGAGGAGGCATTTTTGCTTGTTTTGGAAGGAGCATAGCAATATTTGTTGCAAAATCTCCATTGGTTTTTTCTCGCGGCACCTCTATTATATAATCAGGCATTACGGTAATGTTCAGTTCTTGTGTTTCACAAGCCTTTTTTACTGCTCTGTCGATTACGTCTTTAATACTTTTTTCAATATCGCTTATTATATCAGCCATTTATATTTCCTCCCTGATTTTAGTCTCAAACTATTAGTAATTAATGTTTTTATTTGAATTTATGATATATTTTATTATATATCTAATTATAGCTGTTAGCAAGCTGTAGGAGGAATATGAAGGGAATATGGCTTAATCTCGTTTTGTTCTATTTCTGTAGACTTGTGCCTCTGCTCTAATTCGGGCTGTTTCGAGTTCGTTTGGAGTTGGCTCCCTTCCTATCTGTTTTTTGAATTCTTCTTTGAACATGCGTAGGAATCTATCCATCTTTTGGCTGCCTTTTATACCCCATTTCTTGTAGTTTGCTTCTATATAATCGACGAGGTCAATGGTTATATCTACTATTATGCGATATTTTCTGTTTTTGCCGTACATGCGGATACCGTATCCTACAAGAACCATAATTATCGGTTCAAGAAAGATTTCACTTGTTATTACACCGGTGATCATTTTTATCCAGTCCAGCATTTCTGCACCTCCTCGTTATCATTGGGTTAGTGTGCCTTTGGTCTAATAGAATAACAAATTGTGTGTTGCCCTTTGCGGGCACACCGAAAAACTAAAAACACTAAGGGACGGTCCCCCTGAGTGAAACACATAAGAAACACTAAGGGACGGTCCCCCTGTGTTCTCTCCGTATTCCTGGCTGGTTACAGGCAGGAACACGGACCCCTACGGCCACAGTGTGTAAACAGGCCGACATTGGGCGTCAGCCCATACGTTTCCCTATATATAAGAGCATTGGATGCTGCGGAATAATAAATTTGTTTTATTATATATTATGTTCTTGGGGAGTTGGTGGGAACGGTTCGGGGAAAAAAATAAATCCGGGTCTGTATGCTGTGCCCGGATGTGGGTTATAAGGATATTTGGTTATATGTTCCTGCTTCCAGGTTTTATTAAGGGAATGTCTCCTCCCTTACAGATTGGACATTGTTCGGGTGGGTATGAGTTTAATTTTAAGGTTAATGCTGCTTTGAAAGGCACCCCAAATTCTATTGTGCCTCCCGTTCTATCTACTACTGCACCTACTCCTGCAGCGATTCCTTTGTTTTCTCTTACTATTTCCATTACTTCTTTTACTGAGCCCCCTGTTGTTACTACATCTTCGACAATGAGCAGTTTCTCACCGGGGTTTATTTCTAGCCCTCTCCTAATTGTCATTATCCCATTTTCTCTTTCAGCAAAGAGTGCTCTTACGCCCAGCTGTCTTGCGACTTCGTATGCAATTACTATACCGCCTACGGCAGGGCCTATTACAGCACTAACACCTTTATCTTTAAAGTATTCGGCTATTACTGCCCCGAATTGGAATGTATATTCGGGATATTGAAGGACTTTAGCGCACTGCATATAGCAGTCTCCGTGTCTCCCTGAAGTGAAGAGGAAGTGTCCTTCTAAATATCCGCCTGTTTTTTTGAATATTTGTAGTGCTTGTTCGTTATTCATGTTTTTTAAGTCCCTCCTCGAACTCTTTTACAATTGCCAGCGCCGAATTGTATGGGTCTTGTGCCTTTGTTATTGGGCGCCCTACTACTATATAGTCTGCACCTTGGATCGCTGCTTGTCTGGGGGTCATAACCCTCTGTTGGTCATCAAGTGAGGAGTCTTGTGGTCTGATGCCGGGTGTTACTATTAGGAAATTGGGGCCGCATTCTTTTCGTATCAATCCAATCTCTTTTGGGGAAGCTACTACCCCATCCAGCCCGGCTTTTTGTGCCAAGTGTGCCTGGAAAGCTACTTGGTCTTCTAACTTTTTGGTTATACTTAGTTGTTCGCGTAAGACCGTGTTGTCTATACTCGTGAGAACAGTTACGCCCAGGATCTTTGGTGGTACTTTACCCAGTTTATGAGCTTCTTCCCTTGCTGCATCTGATGCACATTTCATCATTTCTATGCCGCCTGATGTATGGACATTGTACATGAATACTCCCATTCTTGCTGCTGCACGAGATGCGCCTGCTGCTGTATTTGGTATGTCATGAAATTTTGAGTCAAGGAATACTTTACAGCCGTGAGATTGTATAATTTTAACGACTGCAGGACCTTCGCTGTAAAACAGTTCCAGCCCTACTTTAAATGTTATGCCAAGGGGTTTTAATGTTTCTACCAGGTTTTCTGCCTCTTTCAATGTTGGGACGTCCAGTGCTGCTATCAGCCTCTCACTGTCCATTAAATCTACCTCCTGTAAAGTTTTTTTATGCCGGCGGGTGGGCATATCCCGTCATTTCTTCTATGTTTTTAAAACCTTCTGCTGCCATGTAGCTTTGTATGCCGTCTATGATTTCAAGGGGTGTGTTCGGATTTATGAAATTCGCGGTTCCTACTGCTAATGCAGAAGCACCTGCCAAGATAAATTCTACAGCATCTTTCCAGTCTGTTATTCCACCCATGCCAATAATCGGTATGTTCACTTTTTCGTATACTTCCCAGACCATTCGTAATGCTATTGGTTTTATTGCCGGCCCTGACAGCCCTCCAACTATATTGGCAAATATCGGTTTCTTTTTATATATGTCTATTGCCGTGCCTAAAAAGGTGTTTACCAGTGAGATGGCATCTGCACCTGCTTGTTCTGCTGTTTCAGCCATTTCTACTATATCTGTAACATTGGGCGAGAGTTTGACTATTAGGGGTAGTGTTGTGTTCTCACGTGTTTTTTTTACCACATTGAATAGTGATTCTTTATTTATTCCAAATGCCAGACAGCCCTCTTTTACATTTGGACACGATACATTTATTTCTAATGCTGATACTCCTTCTACTGTATCCAGCTTTTCTGCAAGTAAGGCATATTCTGCTATGGTGTTTCCGGAAATATTTACTATTACAGGTGTGTTAAAGGTGCGTAAAAATGGCAGCTCGTTCCTAACAAAGCCCTCAATACCCGGGTTCTGCAAGCCTATTGAGTTTAGAATCCCGGAGGGGGTTTCTATTATTCTCGGCGGGGGGTTCCCTTCTCTTGGCTCAAGGGTTATCCCCTTTACTGCTATCGCTCCTAATTTATTAAGATCATAAAATGCTGCATATTCTTTTCCGAAGCCAAAGGTCCCTGATGCGGTCATTACAGGGTTCTTCATGATAAGTGCTCTGCGGTTTTGCCCTTGTATCCTTACTTCCATTGATAGTTCATTCATCAAATACCACCACCTCTGCAGGGAATATGGGGCCATCTGCACATACTCTTTTATATGTGCTTCCTTGGCTTTCGTTCACTAGTACCCTACATGCACATCCAAGGCATGCCCCTATGCCGCAGCCCATCTTCTGCTCAAGAGAGATATAGGTTTGGATTTTGTTCTCCAGGCTGATTTTTTTGATCGTTTTCAGCATGGGTGTAGGTCCGCAAGAATATACGGTATCAATACGTTCTTTTTCGAGATATTTTTTTAACAGCTCTGTCGGAAAACCGTGGAAACCGGCACTGCCGTCATCTGTTGCTGTTTCTACAATACAGCCTGCATCTTTTAATTCTCGTGTCTCTATTAATGTTGTTTTACATTGGGCACCTTGTATAAATATCACTTGTTTTTTTAATTGGCTGGCTTCTAACGCAAGGAATACAAGGGGTGCGATGCCTACTCCACCTCCTGCTAAAGCTATACGATTTTGCTCGTCTCCCAGCGGAAAACCGTTCCCTAATGGACCCATAATATCTATTGTGTCTTCGGGCTTGTACTCTGTAAGCAGGGATGTGCCTGTGCCTACCGTTTTATAAAGGATGGATATAATGCCTCTCTTTTTATCCCTCATATAGATGCTGATGGGGCGCCTTAAAAGAGGTGATGTTGTTCTGCTTGTTTTTATATGGATAAATTGGCCGGGTTTGGCTGATGATGCTGTTTGGGGAGAATATATCTCCATTTTATAGTGCTCAGGTATTATCTTTTTATTTGATATTACCGTGGCACTTGTGTCGATGTGCATCTTTTAACCGTCCTTTCATCTCAATCGCCGTTATTTTTATAAACTATGTTTCCGCTCTTTATAGTCATTGCGACAGAGCCTTTTAGTTCCCAACCGTTAAAGGGTGAGTTTTTGCCTTTTGATTTGAATTTTTTAGTGTCTACGGTTATGGATTTTTCGATGTCTATTATGGTTATGTCGGCGTCACTTCCGGGTTTTAAGGTCCCTTTGGGAACATTTATGATATTTGCAGGGTTTATTGTCATTTTTTCTATTGCCTGTGAAAGGGTTAGAATGCCAGTGTTTACCAGATAAGTTATTACGAGGGGAAGTGATGTCTCTAGCCCTGAAATACCGAAAGATGCATAATCGTATTCTACTTCTTTGTCTTCTATTGTGTGAGGTGCATGATCGGTTACTATTGCATCTATTGTGCCGTCTTTTAAGCCTTGTCTGACGGCTTCTACATCTTCAGCCGTGCGAAGTGGTGGGTTTACCTTTGTGTTGGTATCAAAGGTTTTAACCGATTCGTCAGTAAGGGTGAAATGGTGGGGTGTTGCTTCGGCTGTTACATTGATGCCTTTTGCTTTTGCCTGTCTTATCAGTTCTACACATCCTTTTGTGCTAACATGTGCGATGTGAAGTTTCCCCCCCGTAAATTCGGCAATTCGTATATCTCGTGCTGCCATTATCTCTTCTGCTGTAGCAGGGATACCTGTCATTCCAAGGATAGTAGAGGTTAAACCTTCATTAATCACACCTTCTCCAGACATATTAAGGTCTTCACAGTGTGATATTACGGGCAGCTCAAACATGCTTGAATATTCTAATGCTCTTCTCATTAGATTCGAGTTCATTACCGGTTCTCCGTCATCTGATATACCGACTATGCCCGAATGTTTCATATCCCCTATTTCGGAAAGCTCTTCACCTTTTAAACCTTTTGAAATTGCACCTATAGGATAGACATTTACCAGCCCGACCCTTTTTGCTTTTTCTGTTATGAATTCTACTACTGATTTGTTGTCAGCAGGGGGGTTAGTATTAGGCATACATGCTACAGAGGTAAAACCGCCTGCCGCGGCGCTCATGGAGCCTGATTCGATGTCTTCTTTTGCTTCAAAGCCGGGTTCTCGAAGATGGACATGGATATCGATAAGCCCCGGGGTCACAATTTTCCCAGAAGCATCTATTATCTCTGCATTTTCTATAGAAATATTTTCTTCTACTGCTTTTATTTTTCCTTTTTCTATGAAAATGTCTGAAATTTTGTCGATGCCTTGAGACGGGTCTATTACTCTTCCTCCTTTAATAATTAGCCTGTTCACCTGGTTTTCCTCCTCCCATTAGCAGATATAATATAGCCATTCTGACAGCTACTCCGTTTGTAACTTGTTCGTTAATTGATGATCTATCACTGTCAGCGACTTCCGAACTTATTTCTATACCCCTGTTTAACGGCCCGGGGTGCATAATAAGGACATCTTCTTTTGCATATTTAAGCTTGTCGGAGTCTATACCGAAAATTATCGAATACTCCCTCAGTGATGGAAATAATCCCTTTTTCTGTCTTTCCAGTTGTATCCTTAAAATATTTACTACATCTGCATTGTCAATGGCATCTTCCACCTTTGTATATACTTTTACCCCTAGTTCGTCTAAAAATGGCGGTAAAAGCGTTTTGGGACCGGCTGTAACGACTTCTGCCCCCATTTTTTTAAGACCCCAGATATTTGACCGGGCTACACGGCTGTGGAGTATATCTCCTATTATTGCAACTTTTAATCCTTCAATTTTCCCTTTTTTCTGTTTTATTGTGAATAGGTCCAGGAGTGCTTGTGTAGGGTGTTCGTGGGCACCGTCTCCGGCGTTTACAACTGCTGCATCCAAGTGGCGGGCAAGCATGTGGGGTGCACCGGCTGCAGGGTGGCGGATTACTACCGTTTCTACTCCCATCATCTCTATAGTCTTTGCTGTATCTTTTAGTGTTTCGCCTTTGTTAACACTGCTTGTTGCTTTGGAGAAATTAATTACATCGGCACTCATATATTTACCTGCTAGTTCAAAGGAGCTTCTTGTCCTTGTACTGGGCTCATAAAAAAGAGTTACCATAGATTTACCTCTTAAGGTAGGGACTTTTTTAATGTCTCTCTCAAGGATTTGTTTGAATGATTCGGCTGTCTTTAGGATTATTTTTATGTCGTCTGTTTCCATATGTTCCAACCCTAAGATGTCTCTGCACTTCAGTGGCATATATATCTCCCCCTTATATTGTTTATTTTTATTAACCTAATTCAAGTATTCCCGTTTGTTTCGTAATAAAAACCTCTTTACAGAGGCCCTGCGAAGTTATAATAAGGTTTGGGAGGAAGTGCTTGTACGTAAAAAAACCTCCCTACTGTCAGACTTACAGCAGGAAGGTTTATGCACAGTTTTCGTACATTGTTTCCGTTCCTTACCAGCCTCACAGGACCAGTTTAAAGGAGTTGCTTATTTGTTTAATAATATCAAAAAATACGGGTTTTTGTCAATATATTTTTTATAATTTTTTTGGGATGAGAAGAGAAGGGCCTTTACTATATTTTTTTTAATTATTAATGAAAGAAAACAAATTAAATGATATATTATTATTAATAGAAACTTTTATGGACAGTCTAAGTTTTCCCGAAAATAATAATTTAAGGGGGCAAATATTTATGATTAGTGATATTCGTCTTGAGTCAGAAAATTTGATTATCAGAAGCTCTACTTTTGATGATTGTAAGTATTTTGATGAATGGGAAAGAAAGGATTATGTTAAGAGATTTTTCACGATGGAGGATACAAGAGATTATGAAGAAATTGTCAGAGAATTTATTTTAAATGAGATAGACGAGACAAAAATACAGATGACTATCGTTTTTAAAGAGAATATGAAGCCTATCGGAAGGGTTTATCTTACACGATATGACGAGAAACTTGAGTCTTTGGATATTACAAGAATATATATAGGTGAAGAAGAATATTTGGGTAAGGGCTATGGGAAGGAAAGCATGCTGCTTGTATTGAAATTTATTTTCGAAGATTTAAAAATTGAAAGGGCTAGTTTGGATACTTTTGAAGGGCATGAAAAAGGTGCTCGACTTTTTAGGAGCCTAGGGTTTGTAGAAGAAGGGGTTATGAGACATTCTACTAAAAAGCAGGGTAAATTTTATGATTTATACTTGAAATCGATGCTGCGGGATGAATATTTTAGACTTTACGGAAAATAAGATAGGGTAAAATTGGACAGGGCCCGAGGGGATTATGACCTCGGACCCTTTTTATTAATATTATGAGGACTGCAGAGATGACATGCTGCAAAATGCCCCGGCTCAATTTCTATAAGTTCAGGTTCAGATTCCCTGCATTTTCCCATAACGTTGGGACATCTCGGATGGAATCGGCAGCCGCTGGGTATGTTGATTGGATTAGGTGTTTCCCCCTCAAGAATAGTCATCTTGCGGTCTTTTCTAACTTTGGGGACGGGCATTACGCTTACTAGTGCTTTAGTATAAGGGTGCACACTTTTGCCTACCATTAAACGAGCATCCCCTATCTCTACTATTTTCCCAAGGTATACAGTCGCAATTCGATCTGAAATCAGCCATGCCAATGAAAGATCATGGGTGATAAATAGATATGATGTTCCTTTTTGTCTGCACTGGTTCAACATTAATCGCAGTATATCGGCTCTGATAGATACATCAAGCATTGATACGGGTTCATCTGCTACAATAAATTCAGGTTCTAATACAAGAGCACCTGCGATGGCAACTCTTTGCCTTTGCCCGCCGGAAAGTTCATGGGGGTAGCGATACAGATAATCTTCTGCCGGCTTTAGCCCTGCCCATTCCAGTGCACGTACAACCCTTTCTCGTTTCTCAGCTTCGGTTTTGACCAGCTTGTTTACTTCAAGGGGTTCACTGATTATATCTATGATAATATCCCGCGGGTTTAGCGACTGATACGGATCCTGAAATATCATTTGGGCTTTTTGGCGAAATAGCCGCATTTCTTTATTGTTTTTCGGATCTATTTCTTCACCTTTAAAAAATATATTGCCCCCGGTTTTCTCAACCAGATGAAGGATAGCCTTACCTATGGTAGTTTTTCCGCTTCCACTTTCACCTACAAGTGAAACAATTTCTCCTTTTTTTATATTAAGATCTATCCCGTCTACGGCTTTCACCTGTCTCTTTTCTTTTGCAAGTATTTCTTCTAAGAAACCCCGGGACATATCAAAATATACTTTTAAATCTTTGACTTCTATTATGTCATTTGCGATGTTATTCATCGTTATCACCCCTCAAATGGCAGGCAACATAGTGTTCCCCACCGATAAGTTTTAGTTTGGGTTCTACCAGCCTGCATTTTTCAGTAGCGTGTTCACATCGCGGATGGAAACGACATCCTGCAGGCGGATTAATGAGATTAGGCGGCATACCGGGAATGGAGGCAGTCATCTCTCTTTTTCCAAATATGTTCGGGAATGCTTTTACGAGTTTTTCCGTGTAGGGGTGTGTATGCTCTTCATAGATCGTTTCTACCTCGCCTATTTCTACAATTTTACCTGCATATACTACAGCGACCTTGTCACAAGTCTCTCCTAATATAGACAAGTCGTGGGTAATTATAATCATGCTCATATCCATTTCTTTTCTTAATCGGTTTAAAAGCTGGAGGATCTGAGCTTGGATCATTACGTCAAGAGCTGTTGTAGGTTCATCCCCTATAACTATCTTAGGTCCGCAAGCCAGCGCCATAGCTATAACGGCTCTCTGTTTCATCCCGCCGCTGAATTCGTGAGGATAATCATCTATACGGCTTTCGTCGATTTCCACCAGTGAAAACAGTTCCTTTACGCGTTTTCTTGCAGAGTCATAGCTCATCCCTTCATGGTAAACACATGCCTCTGATATCTGGTCCCCTACCCTCATAACGGGGTTTAAGGCATTCATTGCACCTTGAAATATAATAGAAATGTCTTTCCAGCGTTTTGCTCTTATTTCTTCTTCGTTTAATTTAAGGAGATTGGTGCCTTCAAAATAAATCTCACCGCCGGCTATTAAGCCTTCAGGTGGCAGGAGTTGTGTTATGGACAGGGCGATAGTTGTTTTACCGCAGCCGGATTCACCTACGAGCCCGAGAGATTCTCCTTCCTTTAAGGTGAAACTTACACCGTCTACGGCTTTAACCGTCCCTGCTTTGATCTTGAAGTATGTTTTCAGGTCCCTTACTTTTAAAATGTCCATAATGCTATCTCCTTTCCAGTTTCGGGTTTAATATTTCATCAAAGGCATAGCCCAGGAATGTAAATGCAAGGACAACGGCTACTACACAAAGCCCAGGCGGTAGCAAGAACCAAAAAGCTCCGACACTGGCGGCACCAGATTCAAAAGCAAAATGAAGCATCATACCCCAACTTGGATGTGTAGGATCGCCCATGCCTAAGAAGCTTAGTGTGGTTTCGGATAAGATAGCCACAGCTGATACAAGTATGGTATTTGCAAATACAAGTGGGAAGACATTAGGCAGAATATGTTTTACCATTATGTGTCTGTCGTCTGCACCTATAGATTTTGCGCGCTCAACAAATTGTCTTTCTTTTATAGAAAGTGCTTGTGCCCTTACTACCCTGGCAGTTCCTGCCCAACTGGTAAGACCGATTACCAGTATTATATTCCATATACTTGATCCCAAAATTGCTGCCAATACCAACATTAAAGGGAGCCACGGTATGACTAAGAACATATCTGTAAAGCGCATCAGAATAGCATCTGTCCTGCCTCCGTAATAGCCGGAAGCCACACCTATGATCGTACCCACAACCATGGAGATTATAGTTGCCAATATCCCAACAGCAAGTGAGATTCTTGTCCCTGAAATAAGTCCGCCCAGCACATCCCTACCCATATCGTCGCTACCTAAAATGCGTCCCGGTCCGGGCGGTGCCATTACATCCTTAGCTGTTCCAAATTGCATAGGGTCATAAGGGTATATAATAGGACCGAATATGGCTAAAAATATAAAAATGCCCAGTATGATTGCCCCTATCATGCCCATCTTGTTTGTTTTGAAACTTTCGATAAATTTCCTTATCTTCCGCTTCCTTGCTGCTTTTTTCGCATTTTCCATAGTAATAACCCCCCCCTTTTCAATTCTTGACCCGCGGATCCAGATAGCTGTAAAGCATATCTGCACACAGGTTTGCTATGATTACACATATAGTAACGATTAAAAATATACCCTGCAGCAGGGGGTAATCTCTATTCTTTAAAGCATCATACATTAATCTTCCGAGTCCCGGCCATGAGAATATAGTTTCTACTTGTATGGCACCGGCTATAACCAGACCAAGGTTTATTGCAACTATTGTAACCATTGGCAGCAGTGCATTTGGGACTGCGTGTTTACGTACTACATACTTTTCGGGAAAGCCTTTTGCATAAGCTGTAGTAATATAATCCTCGGTAAATACATCTAATAATGAATTACGCATGATAAGTGCGTATTCACCAATCATTACCAGACTCAGTGTTAATACAGGTAAGAACATATGTCTTGCAATATCGGATATTTTTGCTAAGGTGCTTGTATAGGTAAGCCCCGGTGTTACCATGCCGGTTGTAGGGAATAGTTTCAGATGTACACTAAAGAATGCTACAAATACTATGCCTAGCCAAAATGTAGGCATGGAATAGGTTATCAATGAGAAGCTCAATAAAGTTACATCTATTTTCTGACCTCTTTTCCATGCTGCTACGATCCCAATAAGGGTCCCTATTATAACTGCTATAATTTCTCCTACCCCCACAAGCAAAACAGTTGGAATAACCCTTGATGCAATAACCGCGCCAACAGGTTTTTTGTATAAAAAGGAAGTTCCTAAATCGCCTTGAAGCAAGTGTTTAATATATATACCAAACTGTACATACCAGGGTTTATCCAGACCGAACAAGGCTTTTGTTTTTGCAATTGCTTCTGGTGTAGCTTTTGGGTTTCTCATAATCATCTGCAGTGGATTACCGGGCATTATACGAAATAAAAAGTAGTTAAGTATTAAGACTAATATTATAGTTATCACAGATTGGATTATCTTTTTTAAAATATGGTTTTTGTTCATTGTATCCTCCCCAAAAAATAAATACTATTTTGATTATGGGGTAAAGCACAATGTCTTTACCCCATATGGAAATTAACAATTAGCCCTTTTTCTTTTTCTTAATTTGACTTACGATAATTGCAATAACCACTATAATAATGATAATAATTATTATTGGCGAGATTGCACCACCTTTTTCTGCAGCTGTTTGCTGTGCAGCAACTGGTTCGACTGGTTCTAAGTTCAGATAGTTGTAATTTGTCAGGTTAAAGAAATAAGGGCCGTTTTCAGGTATTTGCTTCCATCCCGTCCATTTGTCTGTTCTTACTGCCTGTAATGAATTATCATAAAATAGAATTACATATGGAGCATCTTCATAAATAATTTTCTGCATTTCCCATACTACTTTCTGTCTTTCGTTTTCATCCATTATTGTAGCCTGTTCTTCAAGGAGTTGATCATATTCCGGGTTTGAATAACAGCAATCATTTAGATTACCGATCTGATCTGATGCCATAATTCCCAGTATAGTAGAAGGGTCTATATCTGCACCCCAACCCCATATGAACATATCAAAGTCGCCATCAGCAATTTTATCCATTAATATACCATCATCTACCGTTTCTGTTTTTAATTCAATCCCTGCCTCTTTTACCATGCCTGCTATCATCTGACCCAGTTTTACTTCCTCGGCGTTGTCAGCTCTTAAAAGTAGCACAAAGCTTAGTTTGTTGCCTTCAGAATCTTCCCTGATCCCATCCCCATCTTTATCTGTGTATCCTGCAGATTCTAACAGTTCTTTTGCTTTATCTACATTGTAATCTCTAAGCTCATCGGCAGTCGGTTCATAGTGCCAGAAGCCATCAGGTGGCACCAATGTAGTTCCGGGAGAACCCTGACCTGCATAGGCAACTTCTAAAAGCTGCTGTTTATCTATAGCCCATTCAAATGATTGACGCACCCTTTTATCCAAAAGCAGTTTATTGCCTTTCGATGCAGGGTCTGTCCAGCAATTAAAAGCGAGTTCGGTAAAACCTAAAGCATCTGCAGAAATTACGCTTATATTGTCTTCTTCTTTCAAAGGTTCTACCTGGTTAGGGTTAATGTTTAAGGCTACATCAAGTTCACCGACTTTTAGAGATTGAACCATGGTATCTTTGTTTGCGTATAAAATAAATATTACTTCGTCGATTTTCGGTCTGCCCAGGAAGTAATCATCATTAGCAGCAAGTTTTATATATTCGCCTTGTTTGAATTCCACAAATTTAAAAGGACCTGTCCCTATCGGGTTGTCATTGGGCCAAGTTTCTAATTCATCAACAGATACATCTTTCCAGATATGCATAGGAATTATTGGTGCCGGATTCATAAGCATATTTGCCTTTGGCTTTTCTGTTTTTATTACAACTGTAAGTTCGTCAGGGCATTCAATAGATTCTATACCTGTTACAAAATCGCAATACATCCCTAAACCGCTTTCCAGCATATATTCATATGTTAGTTTTACATCCTCTGATGTAAACGGCTCACCATCATGCCATTTTACCCCTTCCCTTAATTTAAAAGTCCAGGTAAGCTGATCCTCGCTTAAATCCCATGTTTCTGCAAGGTCACCTACCGGATTAAGATTCTCGTCAAATTTAACCAATGAATCATAAATTAAATAAAATATTTCTGCCCCGGTTTGGGTGTAAGATATAAAAGGACTCAAACTATCAGGTTCTACACTCCAGCCGATTCTCAGAGCAACAGGTGCCTCCGTCTTTGCCGTTTGGATAAAACCGGTAGAAAAGATTGTTAGAAAAACAAATACTGCTGTCAATAAGCAGACGGTCTTGCTTTTTTTTGAAAAACTCATAATTAATTTCCCCTTTCATATTGTTTTGGCATCGTTGGTTATTTTAATTTTTAAATTGTTCCGCATTCTTTAACATAAAACTTCCCATTCGTAGCATCTAGATACCCTTGTACACCCAAGGGCAGGGTAGCAAGGTCTTTTGTGTGTCCTATTGGGAGCCCGTAAATTGCCGGGATTTTTAAAGGCTTTAGAAATTCTTCTAATATGTCTTCTAAACTAAAGGTTACAGGAAAGCCGGGATAATGTTTAAAAGGTTCACAATCTACACACTCCCCTACTACAATACCAGCCGCTTTCTGTAGCTTCCCTGCATTAAAAAGGTGTGTCATCATATGGTCTATTATCCATGGTTCTGTTTCAAGATCTTCGAAGAACAGGATTTTACCCTCAGTGTCTATTTCATAGGGTGTTCCCAAAGAAGAACAGATAAGTGTTAGGTTGCCGCCAACTATTTCGCCTTCAGCTTCACCTTCATTTATTATATTTATCCATTTCTTTTCGTCCGCAAGTTTTATTTCACCAACAGGTTCTGAAGAAGCTATAGCCTTAAACATGTATTCTTTTGTGTAGTCAGTTAGCTCTTCCGGGTTAAACCTGCCCATCCCGGGTCCGTGAAATGTGACTAGCCCTGTCATTTTTTGAATTGCAAGGTGAAGCGATGTAATATCGCTGAAGCCAATAAATATTTTAGGGTTTTCCTTTACTATGTCGAAATCTATGTACCGCAGTATCCTGGCAGAACCATATCCCCCCTGTGTTACAAAAATCGCGTCTATCTCTTTATTGGCAAATGCTGCATTGAAATCGTGAGCCCGTTGACGATCAGTACCTGCCAGATATTCATTCCTTTGATTTACATTTTCGCCGACAATTACATTGTAGCCCCATTCTTTCAGGGTTTTTATACCCCTTTTCAGATCACTCTTGTTGTATAATGGACTTGCAGGCGCAATAATTCCTATCGTATCGCCTTTTTCGAGTTTCTTAGGTTTTAGTTTCATAAACAAATCCCCTTTTACAGATGTAATTATTGTAGCTTAAAACTCATTGCTTCCGATTCCCCTTTACGATGAATTCATCTGAACAAGTATAATCTCACCACCCCCTTTGGGAAAATAAAAAGAATCCTCTTAAGGTCTCTCACAACATTTGTCGTTTTATATCGGCATTTGTTGTATCGTTGAACCGGATTCCTTTATTAATTCCCATAACAAACTATTATTTAAAGATATATTCGCTATATTTTAGCATTAATATTTGAACTAATATTATCACTATTCTAATGTTAAGTAAATATCCTTAAATCTAATTGAGACCTTTATCAAAAAATAATGTATTTAATTATTTAAACTGAATTTGATACCACCCTGAACAATTGTGGTTGCCACAGGAATATCAGCTATTCCCGAATCAGGCACACTAAATAAATCTGCACCAAGAATTACTATATCTGCAAGATAGCCGGGAGCAAGTCTGCCTTTTATTTTTTCTTCGAATCCTGCATAGGCTGCATTTGTCGTAAAGAATGACGTCATTATTTTCCTGGAAAGACTTTCATCTTTTTGAAAATGGTTTACCCCTCCATGGATACCTGATAAGGGGCCTGCAGGAGTGATTGGGGAATCAGAACCTCCGCAGATTACTGCACCTGACAGTACCATTGATGATAGCGGAGATATACGTTTTGCTCTATCATTTCCAAGGCGGGAAGCCCACATACCTCCAAGTGTTGATTCATAATTTACCCAAGCAGGTTGAACTGATAGGATAATACCTGCTTTTACACAGCGTTCGATCTGTGAAGGTGCTGTTAGACAAAAATGCTCTATCCTGTGTCTGTGGTCAGGGCGAGGATATTTTTTTAATACTTTTTCGTATGTTTTGAGAACTTGTTCAATACCCCTATCCCCTATTGCATGAAATGTAATCTGGAGCCCTTTTCTGTGTGCTTCTGTAACAAATTCTTCAAGCTCCTTATCATCAAAATACAATATACCCTTTCCACCGGGAGCATCAGTGTAGGATTCCATTAAAGCAGCTGTTCTGGATCCTAGTGAACCATCTATGAGTAGGCATCCCCCAATCCTCTTTAACCCTCTGTCTAATACTTTTTTTACATCTGTTGTCTGATAAAATAGGGATACATGAATAGGAAGTTCCTCTTTTAAATCCAACAATATATCCACATCATCGTCATAAAACAGGCTCCCGCCTTCTAATGCATGTATAGTTGTAATCCCTTTGGACAGCATCAGTTCAGCTGCCTTTTTAGCCGCATTGTATCGTGTTTTTTTATCAAATAATTTATTTATTTTCTGCCTTGCATATGAATTGGCATCCCCCTTTAGATTCCCTGTTGTATTACCGGTTGCAGGGTCTTTTTCAATACCTTCAATGTCTCTCGGAATGTTCAGTATTTTCTCGGCAGAAGAATTCACAACACATGAATGGTGGTCAACCCTGCTTAACCATACAGGTTTATTTGGTGAAGATTCATCTAGTTCTTCACGGGTAGGCAGACGTTTTTCTGCAAAAGAAAACTCGTCATAGCCGGTCCCCATTATCCACTGGCCCGGCGAGGCTTTATCAGTTTGCTCATCTATAATAGTTTTAAGCTGCAGCAGACTTTTGCAGTTGGTTAGATCGACCTTTTGCATATCGATTCCCGTCTGCATAAAATGTACGTGACAGTCGATAAAACCGGGTAAAACTGTATTGCCGTAAGCATTTAATACTTTTGTTTCAGGACCGATTAAATTTGATATTTCTTCATTTTTACCAAGTGCCAGTATCTTCTCACCTTTAACTGCTATACCCTCTACTTTGGGATAAGATGGGTCCATTGTTATGACTGATCCTTGAAGAACCACAAGGTCTGCCTTCATTGCTTTGCCACCTCATTTTTTTAAGCCGTGGTGAATTCAAGTTTAATAATTCTAAATAATTTATATTGCAAAATTGATGCCAAAATAAAAAACCCTTTTTGAAGGGTTTAAGGAGTACAAAGCCTGAAGACTTTATCAATTTGATAAAATTAATATTTTATATATGACTGATAATTCAATATTGTCCCTTTATAATGTTTTTTATCAATTTGATAACTTATTTATCAATTTGATAAAGTCTACCTCTTGATCCATCTATACAGTGTTGCTATACTAATTCCCAAGGATGAGGCTGCTCGATTTTTACCTTCGACGCTAGTACCGTATAGCTTTAGAGCCTTATTTACCTCTTGTTTAATTAGATCATCAACAGGAGTGATGCGGGATTTTGAATTTGTAAGGTTTTTTAGTCTCTTTGGCAAGTCGTCGATGGTTATGATTCCATCATTGTCTATATTGACCGCAAATTCTATGGCATTTTCCAGTTCTCTTACATTACCGGGCCAGGAATATTCTTTTAGATTAATTAGGGTTTCTTCGGCAATTTCTTTTATATCTTTATTCAAAGTTTCAGAGTATTTTTCGACGAAAAACTTAGTCAATATTTCGATGTCCTTCTCCCCTCTTTCTCTTAATGGGGGTATTTTTACAGGTATGACATTAAGACGGTAGAACAAATCTTCCCTAAATTCTTTTTCTTTAACCATGACTTCAAGGTTTTTATTTGTGGCAGCTATAATTCTTACATCTACATTGATTCCCTCTATACCACCGAGGCGATATATCTCTTTATCTTCTAATGCCCTCAAAAGCTTTACCTGCATGTGCAGGGGCATGTCCCCTATCTCATCTAAAAAAAGGGTTCCACCATTAGCAAGTTCAAATTTCCCTGGTTTCCCTTTTGATTTTGCACCGGTAAAAGCCCCTCCCTCATATCCATACAATTCGCTTTCTATTAAGTTTTCGGGAATTGCACCACAGTTTATTGATATGAATGGTTTTTGAGCCCTGTCACTGGCATTGTGTATTGCCCTTGCAAACAGTTCTTTGCCGGTTCCGCTTTCACCCTGTATTAGAACCGTAGAGCTGCTGTTTGCTATAGAAAAAAGCCTGTCTTTTAATTTCCTAAATTCAGAACATTCGCCGATTATTTCATCAAAAGTTATATCTTCTTTATTGATAATAAATCGGTTTACCAGAGCATTGAAACTCTTTGCATCTTTTAAAAACCATAAGAAACTACTTAGGTCACTATCAACTTTAATGTGTTTCCCGGAATGTATTATTCTGTATGTGTCTCCAAAAACCTTTATAGTCGATTCTATAGTTTCAAAATCTGTTTTATCGGCAAGCAGTTTATTGACAGTTTCGTTCTTAAATATTAATTCAAAGGGTTGATTCAGCACTTCTTTATGCTTTATATTAAACATCTTACAACAGTAGTTGTTTATTACCTTTATCCTCCCTTTGTTGTCAAGTAGAATTATACCTTCTGTTGAATAGTTGATTATTGATTCCAACTGCTTTGTGGTGAAATCCAGTTCTTTGGTTAAAAGGTGCTTCCTTATCTTATCTTGGATAAGTTCTACCATTTGTTTGCTGAATTTGATGTAGTTTTCTAATGATCTTATAAGGGCTTCCTTCTGAACCGTATTTAACGCCGCTATACTCATACCGCCTATGATTTCATTATCCAGCATCAGGGGCGTATTTATGCCAGCAAATTCTGCACACGCTTCTTTTTGGTTGCATACTGAACATACTTCATGTTCCATTGGGTTGTCTATTACTAATATATCTTTTTTCTTGTAGAGGGCTTCATAAATATATGGTATACTTTTTTGACCTATAATGTGCTGATATTTTTGTGTTCCTGCTAATACAATCATATCCTTATCAACTATTGCCAATTCAGCATTTATTAGAGCTGAAACTGTATTTATTAAGTCTTGCAGGAAATCTTTAATTTCCTCTAATTTGAAATTTTTCAAGTGGGATTTTGTCATAATTTACCATCCCCTTTGCATCCCAGTTGAATACTTAATATTTATTTTATATGTTCGTAATATCGATTTCTTCGATGTTGCGAATTTCTTTATTTAAAAATCTTTCGCCTACTTGCATAAATTTATTAGGATTATCGGTTACATAAAAATGATGGGAGGGCAAAGTATCTGACATTCGCTCAAGTTTCATCTTTTTTAGTGTTTCTGCTACTGTTTTTGCAGTTTCATCTGCTGAATCGATTAGTGTTATTCTTCGACCTACAACACGCTGTATTACGCCTTTAAGCAAAGGATAATGTGTGCATGCAAGAACTAATGTATCAATCCCTTTTAATTTGAAGGGTGCCAGATATTCGATCGCAGTTAGATATGTCACTTCAATATCCAGCCATCCTTCTTCTGCCAAAGGCACAAATAGTGGACATGCTTTTGGGAATATTTCTATTTCATTATCCAAAGCCCTAATAGCATCTATATAGGCTCCACTGGAAATAGTCCTTTCTGTGCCTATAATCCCTATGCGTTTTGTTTTGGTAGCCCTTACTGCAGCCCGGGCACCGGGAATTATTACTCCTTGAACCGGAATAGGAAATTTGGCTTCTATTTCATCAAGACTTGATGCGCTTATTGTATTACATGCGATGACAAGCATCTTTACTTCTTTGCTCATTAGAAAATCTGCACATTCAAATGCAAATCTGGTAACGGTTTCTTTTGATTTTGTTCCGTAAGGAACCCTTGCAGTATCTCCCAAATATATTATTTCTTCATTGGGCAGGTATTCCATCAGCTCTTTAACTACTGTCAGTCCACCAATACCGGAATCGAATACCCCTATTGGTCTGTTGTCACCTATCAACAGCAATTCCTCCTTTAGGCTTCCGCTTTATTTTAATTTTAGCATTACATTATTATATTGTAAACTATATCGCGATAATAGATGGGATCCGCCGCCCCTAATTTTGCATCAACATGCCAGAATAAGAATTCCTATGACCTTGTGAGCTTAATACCTACAATGCCCAAACACTAAGGGACGTACCTTCTGTGTTTGTGAATTATGCGACATAATGATTTGTGGGGAATGATGCCCTCATCGTTCTGCTTACGTTACGGGTTGGTGGCAGCCATATGTGTATCACTTTTTGTATAGATAGATGGTGGTTGGCGGCAGCCATATGTGTATCGCTTTTTGCCGGCTTACTCTTATGATGTTACTAGGTTTCGCTTATTGCGCTAATCTAAATCTTCCTAAGGGGAGATTCTATTGGTCGGATTCTAGGGGATAGTACCCTCACCGCTTTGCAGTACAGTTTCGAATATATAATTACAAGAGGAAGATTTTTGACGATTAGCTTGTAAGCTCAACCAGTAACATTTACATAAGAGTAATCAATGTCA
>DUOC01000187.1 GCA_012839065.1 Thermoanaerobacterales bacterium
GTTTCCTAAAAGTACTCTTATTGTCTGCGGTCCGGCTATCCCATCAACAATCAAGTTTTTGCTTTGTTGAAACCTTATAACAGCATCCTGGGTTTTAATCCCATATATCCCATCAATATCTCCTGCATTAAATCCGAAATTGTTAAGAAGCCGCTGCAGTTCAGACACATCAGCACCTCTGCTGCCATAGCGTAAGACCCTTGAGCCTAGGGTTGATGCATGCCCAAAACCCGTTAGAGCAAAAAACATCACAATAATTGCCACTAACGTAGAGAACAATACTTTTTTAAGCATGTTTTTTATCAACCTCCTTATTTGCTGTCATTTAACCAGCTTAAGTGATTTATAAGATTATATCACTATAAACTTATGAAACCAAACAGCTAAACCCGTGAAATTTTGCTATCTGCTTTTATGATAAAAGTTCATGTAGAAAGAATATCCTAAAAGGCTCCCATATCCTTAATATTTTATCCGGTTGGACTAACCTTCTTATATATGAAATATCTGCCTTGTTTAATTTTATAAATAAAATTATTTTTATGGAACTTTTAATTGGTTTTCCAAGTCTATAACAATTAGTAGAATTTGATTATAAAGGGGGGTAAATGCCTTTGTCGCTTTTAGTGCTAAAAGATATAAAACATACATACAAACTTGGTAATATTAATGTAAATGTACTTAAGGGCATTAATATGTCAATAGAAAAAGGGGAATTTGTATCTATAATGGGTCCATCAGGTTCAGGAAAATCGACACTTCTCAATATAATTGGCTGCCTCGACAAGCCTAGCGGTGGCTCATATGAAATTGATGGTCAGCACATAGAAAAACTCAATGACAACCAACTGGCAGACATAAGAAACCAATTTTTGGGTTTTGTATTTCAAAGTTTCCATCTGCTGCCGGAGCTTGACGCTATCTCTAATGTTGAACTCCCCCTAATCTATAGAGGCATGAGTACTAGTGAAAGACGTAAGAAAGCAAAAGAAGCACTTGAAGCCGTTGGCCTTGGTCAAAGGCTTCATCACCGCCCTACTCAGATGTCAGGCGGTGAACAACAGCGTGTGGCTATTGCTAGGGCTTTTGTAGGAGAACCATCGGTTATCCTTGCAGATGAGCCTACCGGAGCCCTTGATTCACAGTCAGGTCAAAATATCATGGCAATCTTCCAGAAACTAAATACAGACCACGGTATTACAATTGTTCAGGTAACCCATGAAGAAGAAATAGCAAAACATGGAACACGGATCTTTTATCTGAAAGACGGCGAAATTGAACGTGAGGTAGTAAATGAACAACCGTTAAGCGCATTAATTGAGGAGGTGTAGATATTGTCACAACGTCATATTATGATAATTCTCATAATAGTAATAGTTATCGGGGGAGGCATTTATGCCTTTAAGCAGCTGATACCCCCTGCAGAGACCGAAGCAATAGGACCTTTGTACTCTACTCAACCGGTAACACGAGGAGATATATCAGTAGGAGTTTACGCAACTGGCTCATTAGATCCTTCTCAAGGTGGCGGGATCAGAGTGCCTGGTACTTATGAGTCAACTAGAATAAATTACATAATAGAAGAATTCTATGTAAAAGACGGTGATGAAGTTTCTAAAGGTCAAATTGTTGCAAAATTAAGGGCGCCTGACCTTAAGCTGCAAATAGAAAGTATGGAAGAAAAGCTTGCTTCCGATAGGGAATTCTTATCCGAGCTGACCGATACCCCTATAGAACAGCTTTATCGATTAAACCCTGCCCAAGGCATAACCCTAAAAGCACCTATAGACGGCCGCGTTGTAGGGCTGGATATTAATGAAGGCGATGAACTTCGTCAAGGTCAGATAGTAGCCCGAGTAGTTGATGATTCAAAATTTAAGATTAAAGCTAAATTGATGCCTAATGAATATAAACTTATAGAAAAACATCAGCCTGAAAAAATGCTGTTAAACTTTTTGCAGTTTGACGGCTTTGTAGAGGCTAAAATAACACATATAAACCCAAACCCGATACTGGATGTGGACCATGAAAGCGAAAGTAAAATAAGAACAAATTATGTTTACTGGGTCACCCTCGAGGCGGAAAACCCGGGACTTGCGTACCCGGGGATGGCCCTTTATGTAGGTATGCCGCAAAAAGATAATAAAGAAGTCATTTGGTTTAAAAATCAAACAACTGTAGACAGTTATCTTAAAGAAGAAAGGGTAATAAGCCGGGCAGAAGGTCTGGTTACAAAAATATATGTCCATGAAATGGAAATGGTTGCAGCTGGGGACTCTATCGTTTCCCTTGCCGGTTCAGATGTCCAAAAAGAAATTCAGGAAAGACTAGACAGGATTCAGGAAGCCGAAATAGAATTAAGGCAGCATTATGCAAAATTTAACGAGCTGGAAATAAAATCACCAATGGATGGAATAGTTGCCGGGCTTTATCGTGAAATAGATGAAACAGTTGGATCAGGCGAATGGATAGGCCATATATATAATACAGAAAATATGCGTATGTGGGTTCAGGTAGATGATGTAGATGTGCTGTACGTCAAACAGGGCTCACCTGTCAAGGTAACAGTAGAAGCGGTGCCAGGGGAAGTATTTGAAGGGGAAGTAACCCATGTATCTACTATGGGTGAAGACGTAAAAGGTATCCCGCGTTTCGGTGTAAATATAGAAGTCAAAGGGGGACCTCAGTTGAGACCTGGTATGCAAGCCCAAGCCTTTATAGATGCCGGCAGTGCCGAAAATGTGCTTCTTGTCCCTGTAGAGGCAATATTTGAAGAAGACGGCAAACCTATGGTTGAAGTATTAAACCCTGATGGTACGATAAAAGTCGTTCCTTTGACCTTAGGGCTGATGAACGACAGATATGCTGAAGTTAAAAGCGGCTTAGAAGAAGGCGAACTGATAGTTACAGGAAGCACAGCTGATCTGCTTCCAAGCCAGAAAATACAATCTCCGGGTGGAGGCATACTGCCTGATAAACCTGCAGACAATGATAATAATAAACCGGAAGAAAATACTCCCCAAAAATCACAAAATTAGGGGGTTAGTCTAAATGTTTAAGAAAGAGACATTGAAATCATTAAGGGTAAGATTTCTATTTACTGCACAAATGGCAGGCTTCGGAGTTCTTGCAAACCCGCTCCGTTCTATTTTGACTATACTTGGAGTAGCCATTGGTGTGGCTTCTGTAATAAGTCTGATGGGAATAGGTGAAGGCGCACGGTTAGCTGTTGTAGAGCAATTTAAAAGCCTAGGCTCCAATGTCATAGTAATAGAAGCACACCATCAATCCGCAGAATTTAAACCTGAAGAAGCAGAAGAATTGCTGGAACGGGTAACAGGCATAGATATGGCAACACCTGTTGTCCATACAAAAACTTCAATACGCTGGCGGCGTACCAGAGGCAATGCGAATATAGTAGGGGTAAATAATGAATACCCCGAAATTAGAGACCATCAATTATTATCAGGGCGATTCTTCACAAGCCTTCATGTAAAACAGCGTTCACCAGTTGCTGTCTTGGGCTATAATGTTGGAACCAGTTTAATGGGCGGTCGAAACCCTGTCGGGCAGACCATAACACTTAACGGCCGCTCTTTCAGAGTGGTGGGAGTTTTATCGTTGAAAGGCGAAGGCAGAGCAGAAGATATAGATGATGCAGTATTAATACCTTATACTACTGCACTGCAGTTTGCTGAAAAGAAAACCGTAGAACAGATATGGGTTAAGGCTTCCTCTCCAAAGGAAGCAGACCTTGCTGTTGTGCAGATGGGACGCATATTCAAGCGTAAGTTAGGTCTTGACCAGAAGGCACCTACTCCTGCATCGGATCAGCAGGATCAGGAAGAGCACAGTATAGATGAAGTAATTGAAGTATCACCGGAACCCCCACGAAGAGAAGAACCGGCTCTCCCGGGCGGAGGGGATGACCTCATAACTATAACCAGCTTAAATCAGCTTGTAGACGAAGCAGACAAAGCAAACAGGGTCATGACCCTGCTTCTGGGCGGAATAGCAGCCGTATCATTACTTGTAGGCGGTTTAGGGATAATGAACATAATGCTTGTAGCAGTAACAGAAAGAACAGAAGAAATAGGGATAAGGAGGGCATTGGGGGCAAAGCAGAGCGATCTATTAGCTCAGTTTTTATTGGAAGCACTTTACTTAAGCGGCATAGGGGCAATAGCCGGTATAGCCGGCGGTATCTGGGGACTAGACATGTTTGCACGCAGTGGATTTGAGACAGCTGTCAGCTTCCAGGCAATTAAAATCGCAACAAGTGTAGCATTGGCATCAGGGCTCCTGTTCGGAATCTACCCGGCTATGTCTGCATCTTCAGTTATGCCTGTTGAAGCTCTTAGACGTCAATAAAAAATTGCCTGCTGTTTAAGATCTTCTTCTTTTCTGAATCCATCAAAAAGAACCGTCTTAATCCAATATAAGACGGTTCTTTTATTTTTCAACATCGTTTATTAAATCATCTTTCCACATTATTAGTGCATCTTCATTATCTTCAATATAGTATTTCTTTCGGATCCCCCTAATTTCAAAGCCAAGCTTCTCATATAAGTTTCTTGCAGCCATATTGCTTTCTTTGACCTCAAGGGTCATCCCTACAGCCCCTTTTTCTTTCGCCGTTTCAATAATATGCCTTAATAACTTTTCACCTACACCCATACGTCTATACCGCTCTTCAACCGCAATAGTAGTTATATGGGCTTCATCCATAATTATCCACATGCCAGCATAACCTACAATCTCGTCTTTTTTATCCGGTGATTTGATTTTTGCAACAAAATAACTAGCGAAACTGTTATCACGTAGTTCTGTAAGAAATGCATAATGAGACCATGGGGTAGTAAAAGAATGAGACTCTATTTCCAAAACATGCTGTAGATCCTTTAGCTCCATTTTTTGAATAGAAATATTCTCTATCAAAATATCATCTGCCTTTCTTTCTCTCCAGCTGAATTTCCGCCTGAGATTTCCTCAAATAAAAAGGCATTAAAGAAAAAGCTGATTCACCTTCTCCTCTTTTAAGCCCTTCAATCCCGAGTGCAGCGATACTCGAAGCCCTCGGCATAAAAAGCATAGGCGGCGCAATTTTTGCATTATTGCCCAACACCCTTTTAATTTCACTTCTAAATAAAGGCACGCCATCACCTAAAAATACTACCGGTTCGCCGTACTCATCAACTCTTTTCAAAACATCATCAATATGAAGAACCTTATATTCTGACAATCGTTCTATCCCGCCATTTTTACTCCTGAACAATGCAGTATAAACATTACCCCTTAAAGCATTTAGTATAGGGCATATAAGTCCGCCGAAAATGGCTGCATTATAAGCTAGCCCGTCAAGGGTATTTATACCAATTATTGGTATGTTTGAAGCAAAAGCAAAACCCTTTGCTGTTACTACGCCTATCCTCAAACCTGTAAAAGAGCCGGGTCCTTTAGCAACTGCAACTGCATCTATACATGTAGGCTGCAGCCCGCATTCTTCTAACATCGCCTTTATAACAGGTATTAGTTTTTCAGAATGATTTTTCTCACTTTCTATATAATATTCGGCAATAAGCCTTGTTTCTTCAGCTACAGCAACTGTTGCTACTATAGACGAAGTATCGATCCCTAGAACCTTTTTCATTAATTGTTCACTCCCTGTCTAATCCTCCAATTTTGATGCATTTGGATTTATATCCTTAACAAAATCGTCTACAAGCTGCTTATATCTATCCCCTAAAGGCATAAATTCAATTACCCTTGTAGTAATATTCACCCCATATTCCAGTTTAATTATAAGCCTTTCTTCAGGGAACATGCCCTGTGCTTTATCCGCCCACTCGACTACTGTAACACCGTTTCCGTAAATATATTCCTCGTATCCAAGGTCTATTAATTCCTCTGGTTCGGTAAGCCTGTACAAATCCATATGGTATAGAGGAATGCGCCCTTCATGGTACTCTTTTATAATATTAAAAGTCGGGCTGCTTACATGGTCTTTTATCTTTAAGCCATTAGCAAACCCCTGGGTGATATGTGTTTTCCCTGCGCCTAGCGGCCCCTCAAGACATATCAGATCCCCTTCTATAAACAGCTTACCCAATTTCGTCCCAATATTAAATGTTTCGTCCGGCGAATAAGTCTTAATCTCCAGCATTAATAACTTCCTCTCAGCCAAGATTTGCACACACTATATTTATTATATATTGTTCCCTTATTATATACAAGAGAAACAGAAAATGGTGTACTGTTAAACTCTAGAGAAGTCAAACATATGTGACACGACCTCTGAAAAATTATTTTATAACAGCACACCACTGATAATAAAACAGGTTATAAGAAAACGGTTCTTTGTATCCTAACGTTTTAATATGGGAGAAAGTCTTTTATAAAGCATAAAAGTAATACAAGAAACTATTAAACCTTTTAAAAGGTTGAAAGGAAAAGCGCTGAAAAGCACAAGAGTTTTAAGATCCACTATCTTTGGATTAATCGCATTCCCCATGTCTATAATCACATCTATAGGAACATTAAATATCATAGCATAAAAGGGAATCATAACCAAATAATTAGCAATACTCATGGCTATAGACATAGCAATAATCCCTAAAGCCATCCCCAGCACAGCATTTCTTATGTTTTTTTCTCTGCTGTAGACAAACCCCGCCGGGAAAACCAGTAAAGACCCTGTTACAAAATTGGCAAGCTCCCCTACCATTGCAGTATGGGAGTTAAAAATCGCTTTGAGCAGATTTTTAACGAGTTGGATGCCTACCCCTGCCCATGGACCCAATGCAAACGCACCCAGCATCGCCGGCACATCAGAGAAATCCAGTTTCAAAAAAGAAACAAACATCGGCAGCGGGAATTCAAAGTTCATAATGATAAATGATACAGCACCCATAATTGCAACTTTTGTCATGGTTTTCAGCCTTGAAGCTTCATCATACCTCAACTCCAACCTTTTTCCGGCAGTCTTTTCCATACTTTCTTTGCTCATCTTTATACCTCCTGTTTAAGATTTATCCCTTCAAATAAAAAAACTGAAGGGAAACCTTCAGGTACGCATAAATAAAAACATGCCTTCTCCCATCCAGACTCTACTGTCGGCTTTGGATTCTCACCAAATCAACCCTTTTACGGGCTTGCGGGCTTGCCCCTTGTTTGAAGAACAAAGGGATTAACCGCCGGTCGGGAATTTCACCCAATCCTGAAGGTATATATATTATACATATATAAGGATCAAAAGTAAAGGTTATCTCTATACATAACTTATAATCTACGGTTCGACTACTTCGCTCATACAACACACCGTCAATCCCTTGGATTCCATAGCCCTTTATCAGTATGTTTATGCCTACAGAGGAATCATTTGCTATGTACCAGGCAACTACTACATTCCCGATATTTTGCTCTTTTAAGGCTTTGAAAATATTTTCCAGATAAACCCTTCCTGCATAGATCCTAGCCTTATAGCAGGCTTTGCGATTGTATTTTGATATATTGTTAAATAAACAACACATTCCATCTAATTTGTTTTATAATATCTCAATATAGTAGTCTTGTATGATTACCCTTCCATCTCTTTCTATGAAATTTATCACTGACGTAATTATGCTGTTTGCATGGGACGTTTCTGTTGAAACACAGGCAATTCCCAGACGAGCGTTTTTCCATGTGTCTTGAAACCCTACTTCCCCTATAGAAACATTATATTTCCCTTTGATAGTTTCTATAAGACTCTTTACTATACGTCTTTTATCTTTTAATGAATTTGGTTCATAAAAAATCAGATCTATAGTAGCAGTTCCTACTATCAATTGCTAAGCCCCCTTCATTGAGAGGGAAATTCTTGCTCTGTCAATGTCGATATTTATAACCCTGACCTTGACCTGTTCTCCTACAGATACTACATCCATAGGACGTCTTACATATTTATCTGACAGCTCTGAAATGTGAACCAGCCCGTCTTGCCCTACACCGATA
>DUOC01000188.1 GCA_012839065.1 Thermoanaerobacterales bacterium
AATGAGTATTCATACGTTATAGATGCGGTAAAAGAAGCTGTCGAAATTGGAAGGCAAGCCGAAATCCCAGTTTTAATTTCCCATCACAAAATAGGGGGGAAGAATAATTTAGGAAAATCCATTGATACGTTAAAATTAATTGATGAGGCAAATAAAGAAGGAATAGAAGTTTCACTTGATCAATATCCGTATTCTGCTAGCTGTACTTATCTTAGCATACATATTCCGCCAGAATATCATGAAGGTGGTAATGAAAGGCTTATTCAAAGACTAAAGAATAAAAACACCTTGGATAACATTAAGAAAAGGATGCTAAATGAAAATGGTGCATGGGAGAATCCTGCTAAACTCATTGGATTTGAAAATGTCTTGATCATCGCTGCTGATAAAACACCTGAAATAGTAGGGAAAACAATAGGTGATTTTGCAAAAAAGCATAATTTAGACCCTTATGAAGTTATGTTTAAAGTTTTAGTAGATAATGACGCAAATGTATTGGCAGCTAATTTTGGATTCAATGAAGAAGATATAGAAAATATTATGAGGTATCCTTATACGATGATTGGTACAGATGGAATTTTAGCAGGGGAAGGTAAGATTATTCATCCAAGAGCTACTGCAACTTTTCCAAGAGTACTAGGAAGATATGTTAGAGAAAGAGGTGTGATAAGGTTAGAAGAAGCTATTAGAAAAATGACATCCTTGCCAGCCCAAAAAGCTAGATTAAAAAACAAAGGATTAATAAAAGAGGGCTTTGATGCAGATCTAGTAATTTTTGACCCAGACCAAATTATAGACACAGCAACCTATACAGACCCTTACTCAAAAAATATAGGTTTTAAATATGTAATAGTAAATGGTGTAATATCTATGATAGATAACGAATTCACAGGGTCGTCAGCAGGAAAAGTTATTAGATTAAAAAGATAAGATTTACATGGCTGTGGTTAGAATATGTTAAACATTATTGGTATAAGTGTGGCAATTATATATGATAGCAATCTGGTAATATGTCAAGAACGATTTTCTAATAAAAACAAAAGAAAAGCCTAAAAAAGGGCAGCCCTAATAGACCCGTAGAGTAATACCTTCAACTAAATGGAGTCTATGACATGTTAATCGCTACAGAGCAAGAAAATGAGCACAGCACCAGGGTTTACAACTGATCCTGCCGCATCTTTCAAAGTCAGCAATAATATTAAGCATCTGCAGTTGGCAGGTTATGACAGCTAAGTCAGGAAGCACGCCGCTTTCTAGACAATAACCATATGGTTTTGCAGGAGGTCAAAGAATTATACTTTGCTAATCATCCTATAGATTTATTTTAGCATTAGGATACCTCTTTTAAAAATAATAAAAATAACTATATCTTGACCATAAAAAATATGGTCTAAATATAGTATACAAGCACGATGGGACTTACATATAGATTAAGTTGGCCGAAGGAAGTTTGGTATATAAATCCTGTTAGGCAAAGGTTCTACTACTATATAAAGTGAGTAAAGCCATTGTCTATAAAAAATATAAGCACTACTTTTATTGAGTGAGGATAAAAATAGATATTTTATGTAAAAATCAATATGTTTACTGAAATAATTTATTGAAAATTATAAAAAACAAATCAGAAGTATTGAAAATACTACTTGATTTAAAGAGGAGTGATTTAATGGATATGATTTTAACCAATTGTGAAATAGCAACTATGAACAAGGTGAATTCCTTTGTTGAAGCAATAGCTATTAAGGATCGTAAAATATTCAAAATAGGCACAAATGAAGATGTAATACAATTTAAAGAAGCCGGAACCCAAGTTATAGACTTAGGAGGTAGGTTAGTTTTACCAGGATTTAATGATAGCCATATGCATTTGCTTATGTATAGCTATAATTTGCAAAATGTAAATTTGGTAGGAGCTGAGTCAATCGATGAGATAATAGAAAGAGGTAGAAGCTATATAGAAGAAAGAAATGCACCTAAAGGAAAATGGATAATAGGGCTTGGATGGAATCAAGACTATTTTAAAGGTCAAAAAATGTTTCCAACACGATATGACCTGGATAAGATATCCACAGAGCATCCTATTGTTTTTATTAGGGCCTGCTATCATGTAATGGTGGTGAATAGCAAAGCACTAGAAATAGCGGGAGTAACAAAAGATACTCCTCAAATAGAGGGCGGATATTTTGATTTAGATGAAAGGGGAGAGCCTTTAGGAATATTTCGAGAAAAAGCGCAAACATTAGTTAACAAATGTATTCCAGAACCAACAGCTGAAGAGATAAAGAAAATGCTTAAAGATGGGATGAAAAAAGCAAATAAATGCGGAATAACATCAATTCATACAGACGATTTTGAATCTTTTGCATCTAAGGACTATGAAAAAATAATAAAACTCTATGAAGAATTAAGGGAAGAAGGGAGTATGACTGTAAGAATATATGAACAATGTTTACTACCAAACATTGAAAGATTAACAGGCTTTTTAAAGAAAGGATATAAAACAGGGTACGGAGACGAATTTTTTAAAATAGGGCCTCTGAAGTTATTAGCAGATGGTTCATTGGGAGCAAGGACAGCAGCTTTAACAAAACCTTATATAGATGACCCATCTACAAAAGGGATAGCAATATTTAAACAAGAAGAGCTAGATGACATCGTAGAAAAAGCTCATAATAGCGGCATGCAAATAGCTATTCATGGCATAGGGGACAAAGCCATGTATATGGCTTTTGAAGCAATTGAAAAAGCTATAAATAAAAATCCACGAGATAATCATCGCCATGGAATAGTTCATTGTCAGATTACGGATGAGATTCTAATCAATAAATTTAAAGAACTAGATGCTATAGCTTATATACAGCCTATATTTGCAGATTATGATTGGCACATAGTAGAAGATAGAGTAGGTGTTGATTTGGCCAAAACTAGCTATAACTGGAAAACCTTTGTAGAAAAAGGTGTTCATGTAGCCTGTGGTTCTGATTGCCCAGTAGAAGACTTTGATGTTTTAAACGGTATTTATGTAGCGGTAACAAGGAAAGACTTAAAAGGGGAACCAGAAGGAGGTTGGCTGCCAGATCAAAAATTAACTGTTGAGGAAGCAATATATGGATTTACTATGGGTGGTGCCTATGCATCCTTTGAAGAAGGTATAAAAGGTTCTATAGAGGAAGGCAAATTAGCCGATATGGTAATTTTATCAAGAAATTTATTTGAGATTCCTGAGGATGAAATAAAAGATATTAAAGTTGAAATGACTATATTTGATGGGCAAATAGTTTATATGAAATAAAATATTAACAATTATCAATGTTAAACATATAATTTGTGTTAATTTTAATTACCTCTTGAAGGAGTGAATTAGATGTATTTATATTTAAATTGTTTTAATGAAGTAAAAAACATAACAAAAGAACTAGTAAATATTCCAAGTATAGTAAAAACTAGCGGTGAAATGGTTTGCGCTAAAAAAATACATGAGATTTACTCTAATCTTCCATATTTTAAAGAAAATCCAGAACATTTATTATTTCAACAAACAGAAAACGATGAAATAGAAAGATATAATGTATTGGCTATGGTTAGAGGAACTAAAGGTAATTCAAAAAAAACTGTCATTTTAATGGGTCATTTAGATACCGTGGGAGTAGATGATTTTGGGATCTTAAAAGAATTTGCCTTTGACCCAGACAAACTTCCTGCACTATTTAGAGAATTAAATTTAGGGGAAGAAATAAATATAGATATAGATTCCGGAGAGTATATGTTTGGCAGGGGAGTTTTAGATATGAAAGCTGGTATAGCCGGTCAGATGTATTTAATCAAATACTTCTCAGAACGGCCAGAAGAATTAGATGGGAATATTATTGCCATTGCTGAATGTGATGAGGAAGATAATTCCCATGGAATTATTTCAGCGCTAAAAATATTAAAACAATGGAAAGAAGAATATGGTCTTGAATATATAGCAGCTATAAATGCAGATTATTCAACTGCTTACCATGCAAAAGATGAAAATAGATATGTATTTTTTGGAACTATAGGTAAACTTTTACCCTCTTTCTATGTAACAGGGAAAGAAACTCATGTAGGCCAAGCTTTTGGGGGATTCGATCCAAATTTATTAGTAGCAGAATTAACAAGAATTATAGAATTAAATCCAGATTTATGTGATAAAGCTCTAGGAGAAGTAACTATACCTCCTGTGTCTTTAAAACAAGCGGACTTTAAGGAAAGTTATACTGTACAAACAGCTTTGGCAGCTTATTCTTATTATAATTTTTTTACTCATAGCATGAGTCCGAAAGAGGTTATGATCAAAATGAAGGAAAAGGGGATAGAGGCTTTTGATAATATTATAAAATATATTAATGAATCCTATAAAAGGTTTTGTGAATTATGTGGACATACTTATACAGAACTGCCTTGGCAAACAAGAGTATATACATGGGAAGAGTTTTATAATGAATTAGTTGAAATTCACGGAGACAATTTCAAGAAATATATTAATGACTATGCAGTAGAATTAAATAAAAGAGATCCTGCAATGGATTTAAGAGAATTTAGTGTAAAGGTAATAGAGGAAGCTTGGAAATGGGCAAAAGATAAGGATCCAGCCATTATTATCTATTATTCCTCAATATTCTCTGCACGAATAGAGATAACCGGGGCAACAGAAAAGGAAAAGCAGCTTTTAGACAGTGTTAAAAAATCCATAGACTTTGTGCAACAATACTCAGACAAACCAATAGTCACAAAAATGTTTTATCCCTATATATCTGATTCAAGCTTTATGGCGATATCAGACGATATTAAGGCCCTAAAAACATTAGAAAACAATATGCCTGCCTGGGGTTCAAAATATGTACACCCTATAAAAGAGATTTTGGAGATAAATGTTCCTGTAGTTAATATTGGCACATTTGGAAAAGATGGACATAAAATGACAGAAAGAGTACATATGAAATATACTTTTGAAAATGTACCTAATATTACTCTTAATGTCATAAAAAAATTATTAGACTAGAATAGAACAAACCAAATTGGTGAGAAATATTCATTCCTAATTTTATTCTAAAAATAGATCCAAAAATCTGTTTTATTAAGGATTTGCAGGAGGATATAAGCCTCATTTTTATATTTTCGCAACCTACTACAGTTTCAGACATTAGCTGAAACTCTTGCAGATTAGATATTTCATATGGAGCTGATGGTGGGATTTGAACCCACGACCTGTGCATTACGAGTGCACTGCTCTGCCACTGAGCCACATCAGCTTATTACCTTTCCTTTAAGAGTATATAAAATTATTATATATATGTCAATGACTATGATCCAGTATGATAGTATGAAGATAAAAAACCTCTGCTTTGAGAAAATAGCTGAACAGATAAATCCATTCTATTTCCTGTATACCAGAGACATTTATCTACGATTCTTTTACATATAAAGTAAGAAAACTCCTCAATATTGATCCCTGCTTCTTCTACAAGGGCAAAAGACTCTTCGGTAGTAGTGGAGTTTAAGATTTTAGCGATTACTTCCTGTCCGGCTCCGAAATATGCAGCATAGGCGGCTGCTATCTCCCCTCGGGCATCTGCTACCCGTCCGGTAGTATCAAAGATCCCTGCTGCTACTTTTACCAATTTCCCTACATCACCTATAAGTTCTACCTTGTGGAATCCATACTCCACACATTTTTCTAAGGCAAATCCTAGATAATTTCCGTATCTTATTATGAGGGATTCGTCTTTGCCTGCATTTAAGGCGTAATTTTTACCGTAATTGCCCGGAACCAAGACTACTTGTCTATGCCCCTCAGCTGAAAGGATAGAAAGTTCAACAGCCAAAGTCTCTTTTATGGCTTGAGTAGACATAGGCTCTACAATCCCGGTAGTTCCTATGATAGAAATACCTCCTACAATTCCAAGTTTAGGATTAAATGTTTTCCGGGCAATTTCTTCACCGCCAGGAACTCTTAAAGTTATTTTAACGCCTTGGTTTTTGGGCAGTACCCGGGATATTTCTTTTTTTATCATTGCTTGAGGTACAAGGTTTATGGCCGGCTGACCGGGTTTTATTTGCAGCCCCGGTTTTGTGACATTTCCGATCCCTTCCCCGGCAGTCAAAATGATATCTTTCCCGGGAATCTTTTCTACTCGTGAATAAATTACAAGCCCGGAAGTAACATCAGGATCATCGCCCCCATCTTTTTTAATGCCGCATTCAGCCCAACCATCAGTCTGTTTCAAGTCTTCAACCTTAAGCTTTAACGGCCATCCTTTTGGTGTATCTATTTCTACTTCGTACAGAGCTATATTTTTAAAAAGGGCAAATGCTGCAGCTTTAGTGGCAGCAGCAGCACAGCTTCCGGTAGTATAGCCGTACCTTAGCTTCCTCCCGTTTTTAATTATATATTTATTAATGGGCTTCATGTTCCTTCTCCTCTAAGGTCATATGTAAAAGGGCATTTACAATAGCTGCAGCAATAGTGCTGCCGCCCTTTTTACCACGGGTTGTTATATAAGGTATTGATAGTCTTGAAAGGGTTTTTTTTGATTCTTCGGCTCCAACAAAACCTACAGGGACACCGATTATCAATGCAGGTTTTGTTATTCCGGAGTTTATAAGTTCTATAAGTTTGAATAAGGCTGTAGGTGCATTTCCTAAAGCAAAAATTTTATTTTTCTCGTCTTCTGCGGCTATGATCATAGATGCCATCGATCGGGTAATCCTTTGAGTTTTTGCGATTTGCATAACACGAGGATCCCTTATAAAGCACTTAATATCACATTCGAAAGTTCTCAAATTTTTTTTATTAATGCCTGCCATAGCCATTCGTGTATCGGTTACTATATTAAACCCTGATTTTATTGCAGCAGTTCCGGCCTCTAATGCATCATTAGAAAATTCAAGCA
>DUOC01000189.1 GCA_012839065.1 Thermoanaerobacterales bacterium
ATACCCAAGTTGCAACCGGTGCCGTAGCTCGCCGCTTGGTTCACTTGATTTACTCCCTTTGGAAAGATAATAGACCTTTTGACCCTAACTATAAATGGTCACCCACAAATTCTCATTAGTAACAGAATCTCTATGTGGTTGTCAAAGAACAATTTAATATTTTATTGACTTTTCATAGCACGTCTTTTTTAAATTTTTGTTTCTTATATTTGATATTGCAAGTTTCTTGCCAAACTAATCTCAATAGTCAGTATTTTCTATAATGCATTAACGGCTTAAAATCAACGTCTTTACTTTTATTTGTATTAAAATAAAACTTACTGTAAAAATTATCATATGTAGTTTGTAAAATTTTTTACAACAATCCCTATTTTTATGATATACTTAATTAAAAAGGGGGATTGTTATGATTGAAGACTATTACGATATTATAACTAAAATAGAACATTTTGTTGATGGGTTAATGATCGTAGATGAAAATGGCATAATTAAATATAATAGAAGCTTTGCTAATAGTGGATTTCCTATCAGTGAAAAAAGGTCTGTTGGAAAAACGCCTATGGATATCTTTCCTAATTTATCAGAAGAAGATTCTACCCTTTATAGAGCATTGAAATATGGCGAAACCACCGTTAATAAAATACAAAAATTAAGACACTTTTCTGGTAAAGAGATAACTGTTATAGACAATACTTTCCCAGTTATGGAAGATGGAAAAATAATTGGTGCTGTTAGTACTTCTAAGTATATTGATGATTCCTTGATTAGAAAGTTTATTAATTTATCCAATATGACCACCACCTACACAAAACACAATTTATACAGTGTAAAAGATATAATTGGCAATTCAAATGAAATGCGGCTTTTGAAACGTAAAATCCACATGGTTTCTCGCACCAATTCCACTGTGCTGATTTATGGCGAAACAGGAACAGGTAAGGAACTAGTAGCTCAATCTATCCATAGCCATAGCCCAAGAAAAGAAGGACCCTTTATATCTCAAAACTGTGCTGCTATTCCTCATACTTTATTGGAAAGCATTTTCTTTGGAACTACAAAAGGTAGCTATACTGGTGCTGAAGACAAGCCAGGAATCTTTGAGCTAGCCGATGGCGGAACTATACTTTTAGATGAAATCAACTCTATGGATTTAAATATGCAGGCTAAACTGTTAAGAGCTGTTGAAGAAAAGAAAGTAACTCGGATAGGAGGTTCAGAATCTAAAAAAATGAATGTTCGCATCATCGCTGCTATGAATAAAGTTCCCCAAGACTGCCTTGTAAATAATACAATAAGAGAGGATTTATATTATAGATTATCCAGCATACAAATTAAGGTTCCCCCTCTTAGAGATAGAAAATCCGATATAGAGGAACTAACTGAACATTTTATCCAAATTTATAATAGGGAAATACATACCAATATAGAAGGAGTTTCTGATGAGGTACTAGAGGTTTTTAAAAATTACCATTGGCCGGGAAATGTGCGTGAGTTTAAAAATGTCATAGAATCTGCTTTTAATTTTGCTTGTTCAAACATAATTGAAAAAGAGGATTTGCCAGAAACCTTATTGGAAAAGCCAATCAAAGTTAATGACCTATGTGCATATGAAGGCGATAATCTAGTTGAAGCTTTAGAAGTATATGAGAAAAACTTTATACTTTATAAAGCTAAAGGAGTAGACTCATTATCAGAATTAGCAGATAAACTTCAAATTTCTAAGCAAACCTTAAATTATAAAATAAAGAAGTATAATCTTCGTAACTTAATTTAAAGATGCATTAGTGCACTTAGGGGCTATTCCCAGTGCATTAATTTATTTTATTCCTGTTGAAACTATGTCAATAGTATGGACAAAATTTTAGTTTTTATAATTTTAAATATACTTTAGGATTTACTTGATCGCGAATATAGCCATAGCTTTTATTAATATTTCTTCAAGGTTTGTGGTATCTCCCTTTACATCAATAGGAGCTTTCTTCTTTAACACAACAAAAATATTCGTCACAAATTTCATTGAAATTAATGACAACACTTTCAGAGCACAACCGTTCAAGCTGACTTCTACACAGGAATCTTATTATATTCAACATATTAGCTCTACAATCTCATCCAGGTCCTCAATTCCTTCTTCTTTCTCTCTGCCGATAACCACCGGTACTATTCCCAGATTGATACATGCCTTTATTTTTTCATTAGTCCCACCTTCTATACCGCTGTCTTTCATTATCACATAATCGGCATCATATTCTTTAAACATAGCCCGGTTTAACTCCACACTAAAAGGGCCCAGCATTGCGACTACATCTTTGATCAGAACATTGTATTTCTTGCATTCTTCGATACCGGGGATGGAAGGCAGAATCCTGTAAACAAATCTATTGTTCCCCTTAATCTTTTCAAAACGCCCTATGTTTTTAGATCCTGTTGTGAAAAATACTGTTCCCGAAACTGATTTAAGATATTCAATGCACTCATCAAGGGATTTCTTATAAATAACACAATCTGTAAATACAGCCTGCGGCCTCACATACCTAATGTATTTAACATTTTGGGAACTTGCAGCTCTTTGGGCATTCTTGCTTACTAATACTGCATAGGGATGGGAAAGGTCTATTACAAGCTTTATTTGATTCTCTTGTATAAACTTAACCATTTCATGATAATCCATTCTACCTATGAGGAGGTTTTGAGAGTCAATAAATTGTTTCCCATCCTCTGTGGCAGCAGTTATAATATAATCTTTTCTCCCATTAAGCCTTTTTACAAGCTCCCTCGTTTCACACGTTCCACCAATAATCCATATCAAATATTATACCCCCTTGGTGTAACCATAAATCCGTGTTTTATATAAGTGCCGCTGTTTCCTATAATCACAACCGAGTTCATATCAATTAGGTCATAGTCTATATCTTTTAGTTTTGTCACAATCTTTTTTGCCCCTGCCCTTCCGGAGTTTTGAACTATACCCACCGGGGTTAGTGGTGACTTGTACTTACGGATTATCTCTACCGCTTTTTGGATATGTCTTGGCCTCCCTTTACTTTTTGGATTATAGATGACTATGACAAAATCGGCTGATGATGCCGTCTCGATCCTCTTTTCTATAATCGCCCAGGGTGTTAGAACGTCGCTTAAACTTATACTGCAAAAATCGTGCATTATAGGGGCACCTAATTCTCCTGCTGCTGAAAACGCCGCTGTTACACCTGGCACAATCTCTATATCTATGTCTTCATCTTCGGAAAGTTCAAAAATAGGTCCCGCCATTCCATAGAGCCCTGCATCTCCGGTGCTTATTATAGATGTATTTTTACCTTGTTTCACTCTTTCAATGGCAAAGCGGCATCTTTCAAGTTCACCGCCCATCCCCGTCAAAAAGACTTCTTTATCCTGCAGTAAATCCTTGACATATTCCATATAGGGTTTATATCCGACTATTACTTCAGATTTTTTTATTGCCTCCAATGCTTTTAGAGTCATATCCCCTCTTCCTCCTGGCCCTATTCCAACTACATACAACTTAGCCATAATAGTAAACCTCCTTTGACACAGCCACTGTTACTCCATTTAATTTAGTCTTCCTGACGATTATTTCTCCTCCGGAAAGACATGAACATGGTTCACATACTGAAGAAACACCAATTTTTTCTTTCACAAAATCACTTTTTGGAAACCTGTCTTCTATCCTCTTGATTTCTTCTATAGAATAAACTTTCATGGGGCAGTTGAAGTATTTGCATGCCCGGATTATCCCTTCTTCATCTTTTTTTATTTCAATTGTGGAAATGATTTTAATGGATTTTTCAGAAAGGTTGTTTTCTGATAGTATAGTTAATACTGCACTTATTATATCTTCTGCTTTTATTCCTCTCCTGCATCCTATACCGATATTTAGATTTTTCGGTCTTAAAATGCAGTTAGGCACATTACAGCAGACATCTTTAAGCGAGGTTACACATATAAAACCCTCTACTTCATTCTCGAAATTGCTTATTCCCGACAGATTATGTATAAATATCAAATTATTATAGCTTATAGTTCTATATACTTCAGAAAAGAAGCCTATCCTTTCGCCATCTATCATCATCATGGTCAGCTTTTTAGCAGAATCCATGTCATCTATGATATAACCCATTCTTTTTGCATACATATCCACAGCTTCTATCCCCCTGCTGTCTGATGCAGTAGTTATTATTGGCTGTGCTCCTATAAGGGACGCAATATAAGCAGCAAGCTGATTTGCTCCCCCTAAATGGCCGGAAAGAAGGCTTATAGAATATCTCCCTGAGTCATCGACAACCACGACAGCCGGATCACTCCTCTTGTCCCGTATGTATTGTGCCATCATTCTTACGGCTATACCGGAAGCACATATAAACACTATCCCATCATAGTTTTTTACTATTTGGGGCAATATGGCTTTTATGCCGCCTGGTATATCGGCATTATTATAAATATCAGCTTGGGTCATTAGAGAATTATTAGATCTATGTGAGGTTAATATTCTATCTGCGATTTTTCCCCCATTTTTGGTAAAAGTAAGGCAAGCGGTCTTCATTTAGATCTCTCCCTAAAGCTGTGGGAAAAATTAGGATCGTATAATTTCGATCTGCTGTATTCCGGCTCCCCTATAAAATCTCCTACCAGTATTTGCGAGGTGCCTTTTATCCCCTCTTCTTTAACCTTTCCAGCTATATCCTCTAGTGTCCCCTTAATAATCTTTTCATCTTCCCAGGTTGCCTTGTATATAACTGCCACAGGCACATCCTCTCTCTTATAGCCTTTTTTTAATTCTTCTACAACCTTATCAATTTTTTGAACAGAAAGAAATATTGCCATGGATGCCTCATAAGAAGCAAGTTTTCCCAGATCTTCCGTTTCGGGGACAGG
>DUOC01000190.1 GCA_012839065.1 Thermoanaerobacterales bacterium
ACAGAGAAAGATAAGACAAAAAGGGATGGTATAATGGCGAACAAGAAAATAAAAGTTTTAGTTGTGGATGATTCACCTTTTATGAGAATAGTTTTGAAGGATATATTGGAATCTCAGCCTGAAATAACTGTGGTAGGTACTGCCAAAAACGGGGTAGAAGCTATTAGAAAAATTAAAGAATTGCAGCCTGATATAGTAACATTAGATGTTGAAATGCCCGAAATGGACGGCATAGAAGTTCTAGAAATAATTATGAAAGAAAATCCACTACCGGTAATTATGCTTAGTAGTTATACTCGTGAAGGTGCTGAAATTACATTGAGAGCGTTAGAATTGGGAGCTGTTGATTTTATCTTTAAACCTTCTCAAATAATGGACATAGATATAGAGTCTCTTAAGGAAAACTTAATAACTAAAATAACTACTCTTAAAAACAGTAAAATCATAAGACCAGACAACCTTATTTATACAAATAAACCAAAGATAACCTTTTCGAAAAGCAGTACAAAAAATGTTCAATATATAATTGCAGTTGGTGCTTCTACAGGTGGCCCTTCGGCTTTAAAGCAGTTCTTATTACCTTTTCCCAAGAATATACCAGCATCAATTCTGATTGTGCAGCATATGCCTCCTAATTTTACTAGTTCTCTCGCTCAAAGATTAAATTCATTATGCGAGATTGATGTCAAAGAAGGGCAAAAAGGTGAGACAATAAAGCCCGGATGCGCATACATTGCTCCCGGCGACTATCATATGCTGCTATATGAGCAGGGTGATAATTATATAATAGATCTAAATACAAATGAACCAGTACATGGACATAGGCCTTCTGTTGATGTATTAATGAATTCAATTAGCAAACTTAACATAAAAAATAAAATCGGGGTAATTATGACTGGAATGGGTAGAGATGGTAGTAAAGGTTTGAAAAAAATAAAGGGAAAGAAAGGCTATACGATTGCGCAGAATGAAGAAACTTGTGTGGTTTATGGTATGCCTAAAGCTGCTGTAGATATCGGTGCGGTGGATAAAATATTACCTCTTCAAGAAATAAGTTATGATATATTAAATTATATTCGAGAGACAAGCATATAAAGGGAGTGAATTATATGGATATGAGCCCGTATTTAGATGTCTTTATTGAAGAATCAAGGGAACATTTAAACAATCTAAACCAATTTCTTCTTAAGTTAGAATCCTGCCCTGATAATCAAGATTATATAAACGAAATATTTCGATCTTGCCATACATTAAAAGGAATGGCTGGAACTATGGGCTTTGAACAAATATCTGTTATTACGCACGAAATGGAAAATGTACTGCAGAGCGCCAGAAATAAGGAAATCGATATAGATTCAAAAATAATTGACATATTATTTGAATTTGTTGATATAACAGAAGATTTAGTTGAATCAATTTCGAAAACAGGTATTGAAGAAGAAAAGAATATTGCCTATGTGCTGGAAAAGTTAAAAAAAGCAATAAGAAGTGGTGACTGCCATACATCAGAAAATCATAACGAATCTAAAGGCCTTGAGTCAGATATATTTAATGAATTTGAAGAGAATCTTATAAAAGTTGCATATGACAAAAACTTAACGGTTTACAAGATAAGAGTATTCTTAAACGAAGATTGTCTCTTAAAATCCGCTAGGGCTTTTGTAATTTTTAAAAACCTAGAAAAATTCGGTGAAATAATAAAGACAATTCCAACTGTTGAAGATATAGAAGATGAAAATTTTGAAGATGAATTCACCCTCTATTTGATATCAAATTCAAAAGCGGAAGAGATTAAAAAAGTAATAAATTCTATATCTGAAGTAAAAAGAATAGAAATAAGTGAGGTTAATTACATAAAAAAAGAGATTATTTTAGGAAACAAAAGAAATCTATTGAAAGAAGAAACTAATAAAGAAGATGAAGATAGTGAACAAAATGCAGCAAAATCAGAATCTAATAGGTTAAAAACTACAAAAACAGTGCGGGTTGATATTGAAAAATTAGACAATCTTATGAATTTAGTAAGTGAATTAATTATCATAAAAACCAGGATTGAAGAAATTGGAGATAAGAGGGATATCGGTGCCCATGAATTACATGAAGCAGTAGAATATCTTGAAAGGATTACAACTAACTTACATGATGCTGTAATGAAAGTAAGGATGGTTCCAATTGAACAAGTTTTTAATAGATTTCCAAGGATGGTTAGAGATTTATCTAAAGAGCTTGATAAAGAAGTGGTATTACATATTGAAGGAGAAGAAACAGAACTTGATAGAACAGTTATAGATGAAATAGGTGATCCTTTAATACATCTGATTAGAAATGCCATTGATCATGGCCTTGAAAGTCCATCAGAAAGAGAGAGACACAGGAAATCTAATCAAGGGAATATTTATCTCAAAGCATATCATGATGGTAATCATGTAGTGATCGAGTTAGAAGATGATGGCAGAGGAATTGATATGGAAAAAGTCCTAGAAAAAGCAGCTGAACAAGGGCTATTAACAGAATCTCAATCTGACAGTATAATTAATGTAGACAATGCATTAGATTATCTTTTTCACCCTGGATTTAGTACTTCTGAAGAGGTAACAGATTTATCCGGTAGAGGTGTGGGATTAGATGTAGTTAAAACGAAAATAGAATCCTTGGGCGGCACGATTGATATTAATACCAAAAAAGGGCAGGGAACTAAATTTATTATAAAGTTACCTTTAACCCTTGCAATAATCCAGGCCTTATTGGTCGATGTTGGTAGTGAAAAGTATGCGATTCCATTAAATTTGATAAAAGAAACAGTTATAATAAATCCTAACAAAATTAACAATATTCAAAAACAAGAGGTTGTTCTTTATAGAGGAAATGTACTACCCATAATAAGGCTAGACGAAATATTAGATAGCACAAAAAATAATACTGGTTCTAATAGGGAAGATATCACATTAGTTGTTGTTAATAATGGAGAAAAACAAATCGGTCTAGTTGTTGATTCACTAATAGGACAGCAGGAAATAGTAATAAAATCATTAGGTAAATTATTAAGCAATATTAGGTTGATTGCTGGAGCAACTATACTTGGGAATGGACAAGTTGCTTTGATTTTGGATACTAATGCATTAGTATAAATTATTTATGTAAAGGAGGAATTATCAATGAGCGATGATTTAAAGCAGGTTGTTGTATTTGAACTGGGGGATGAAGAATATGGAGTAGATATTCTTCAAGTAAAAACTATAGAAAGACTTATGAATATTACAAGGGTGCCAAAAGCCCCGGATTTTGTTGAAGGTGTTATAAATTTAAGAGGAGAAGTAGTACCGGTAATTGATTTGCGGAAGAGATTTGAACTTCCTGCGAGAGAAAGAACCGAAGATAATAGAATAATAATAGTAAATATAGATTCTATTACAGTAGGTATGATAGTAGACTCTGCATCTGAAGTTCTCCATCTGCCTGAATCACAGATAGAACCTGCCCCTAAAATGATAAGCGGAATCGATTCCGATTTTATCAGCGGGGTGGGGAAAATTAATGACAGACTGCTTATATTATTAGATTTAAGTAAAGTTTTAAAATATAAAGAAATAGAGCAACTAGAAAATTTATAAGAGGTGGGATTCTATGGCTGGAATACAAAAAAATATCAGCCCAACACATATTGACATATTGAAAGAAGTAGGGAACATAGGAGCAGGTAATGCAGCTACGGCCTTAGCGCAGTTAATAAATAAGAAAATTACTATGAGAGTTCCAGAAGTCAATATAATGTCTTTTGACGAAATAATTGATGTTGTAGGTGGCCCTGAAAATATGGTTGCAGGGATATATTTAAGATTTATGGGAGGAATAGATGGTAATATCCTATTTATAATTCCATATAGGAACACATTAAATTTACTTGATATTATTTTTGGAGAAAAAAAGAGAGACCTATTTTGTGAATTTGATCCAATCGAAAGATCAGCATTGGCAGAAATAGGAAACATTTTGGCAGGTTCTTATCTGTCAGCTATATCATCTTTAACAAAAATGCTACTTAAGCCTTCTGTGCCAGCATTAGCGATTGATATGGCTGGAGCAATTTTGAGTGTTCCTTTGACTTATTACGGTCATGTAGGTGACACTGCACTATTAATAGATACTGTATTTGAAGAAGGAGAGAACTTAATAAAAGGACATTTTTTTCTAATACCTGATGTTGATGGGTATGATAATTTATTTTTAGCCCTTGGAGGAGTGTAGATGGATGTAGTTAAAGTAGGCATGGCAGATTTAAAAATAGTTAAAAATCCTCAAATCATAACTACTCTTGGATTAGGATCATGTGTTGGGGTGGTTTTATATGACCCGGAGAAAAAATTAGCAGGGTTAGCTCATATAATGCTGCCTGACAGCAATAATTCAAAAGACAATACAAACAAAGCTAAGTTTGCAGATACTGCCATACCTTATATGATTGATTTGATGTTAAAGAAGGGTGCAAAAAAAGAAAGACTTATAAGCAAGATAGCTGGTGGCGCTCAAATGTTTGACTTTAAAGGCAAGAGTGACATTATGAAAATTGGCGTAAGGAATATTAAAGCGGTCAAGGAAAATCTCCATAAATTTAATATAAATATAGTAGCTGAGGATGTAGGGGGTAACTATGGACGAACTATTGAATTTAATACTAATACCGGGAAACTTACTATTAGATCTCTGGGCAAAGGAACTAAAGAAATTTAGGTGATATTTATGATTTCGTTCAGATTATCTTTAATAATAAATACCATAATTACATCAATAATTTTTATTAGATATCTATATATAGGTATCACTTTTAAAAGCTTGATAATAAGGATAATGGTGATTTTCGTTGTAAATCATATAATAATTAGATCATTTTACTGTTCTTTTAAGAAGATAATTACACAACAAAACAAAAAACAAAAAGAAAGCCTTAAATCAAGCAAAATAAAACCATTAAAATTAGAAAAAATAGATATAGAAGAAAATGATGGAAGAATTATTATTCCGAAAGATAGCACATCCTAAATTCGTATTTAACCACCCGGGGGTGAATTATTATGATGCCTGGAACATTGGAAGATATGTGGCATGAGTATAAAAAAACCAAAAATTCAAGTATTAGAGATGAAATAATATTAAAATATGCACACTTAGTAAAACTAATAGCCGGGAGGATTGCTATTAATATTCCTTCTAATATCGAATTTGATGATTTATTAGGTTATGGTATTTTTGGCTTGATTGATGCTGTAGATAAATTCAATATTGATCTTGGTGTAAAATTTGAGACATATGCTTATTCAAGGATTAAAGGTGCAATTATTGATGGAGTAAGAGAAAATAGCTGGGTTCCAAGATCTGTTATTAGAAAAATCAAATTAATAAAAGATTCTATTGAAAAGCTGCAGAATGATTATGGCAGAATACCGAAAGATGAAGAAATTTGCAGGTATTTAAATATATCAATAGAAGAATACAATGATATAATAAGAGACATATCTAAAACAAATATACTTTCTTTAGAAGATCAATTAGTAAAAGATATGAAGATTGAGACTGATGATAAGCAAATAAACCCAGAATATATGGTTGAGAAATCTGAATTAAAAACACTTTTGGGAAAAGCTATTGACAATCTTGAGCGAAATGAAAAACTTGTAATTACATTATATTATTATGAGGGATTGACATTAAAAGAAATAGCAGCAACACTTGATATTAGTGAATCAAGAGTTTCTCAGATTCATACAAAAGCAGTTTTAAGGTTGCGAGGAAGTCTAGGCAGGAAAAAGCATCTTTTTTTCGAAAGGCGGTCTTGTAAATGAACGAAAAGCAAGACAAAACCGTTAACGATAATAAAGAAATTAACGATAATGAAAACAAACATATTGGGTCAAAAATTCAACCTGCTGAGGAAATAGCAGATAATCTTGATGGTTTCTTTTCAGTGGATTTTAGAAATGATGGTGTTTTTTTAAAAATAATACCGCATAAAGGTAGCGGAAAAAGAATCAAATTTGAAGATATCAAAGCTTATATTATAGATAATCATATTGAAAATGTTGATTTTTATATGTTGAGAAAAGAGATTGAAAGAATTGACAAGGAAGAAGAGATTAGAATAGCAGACCCACAAAAAAAATATTATAGAGATGCTGAATTAGATATAAAGATTAGTAAAGATAATATGAAGGCGTATGCTGCTATTTTGCCCCCAATTGGAGGAGGGAAATGGCTGACATACGAAGATTTGCTTTCTAAATTCGCAGAAAAAGGCATAATATATGGCATAAAAAACCAAGCTATAAATAATTTGGCTGCAAGCAGAAAGCAAGATGGATATGTTCTTGTAGCAGAAGGCGACTATCCTATAAATGGGAAAAATGCCGAGATAAAATATTATTTTAATAAAGATAAAAAAATGTCACCATCAATACTAGAAAACGGCAAGGCTGACTTTAAAAACCTTAATCTTATAGAAAACGTAACAAAAGGTCAATTATTAGCTGTTAAAATCCCTCCCAAACCAGGCAAGGAGGGTAAAAACATATTTGGCGAACCAATAGAACCCAAACATGGAAAAGATATAAATATACCAGCGGGGAAAAATGTTGAAGTGTCTGATGATGGTTTAAGTAGTTATGCATCTGTTGATGGGCAGGTTCTTTTTATTAAGAATAAAATCAATGTGTTTCCAGTTTTTGAAGTGCAAGGCGATATTGGCACATCAACTGGAAACATAGATTTTTTAGGTAGTGTTATTGTTAGAGGGAATGTGTGCGAGGGTTTTAAAATCAAATCCGAAGGAGATATTGAAATTTACGGAGCTGTGGAAGGAGCTGAAATAATCGCTAATGGTAATGTAATTTTACATAGAGGTATTCAAGGCAGAAATAAAGGTTTAATTAATGCTCAAGGAGATATTGTAGTAGTTAAATATGTAGAGAATAGTCAGCTAATTGCTGGAAACAATGTAATTGTAGGCGGTGCAATAATGCATAGCAATGTAACGGCAGGCGAAAAAGTCGAAGTCAATGGAAGAAAAGGATTGATTGTTGGTGGTATAGTACGAGCAGGAGATGAAATAATTGCAAAGACAATTGGGTCTCCCTTAGCGACATCTACTGTTTTGGAAGTAGGGGTTGACCCAATTTTAAAACATAATTATCTTAAAGAGAAAGAGAAAAAGGGGAATATAGAAAGCGATTATAAAAAGACGAAACAGGCAATAGACCTCCTGCAAAAATTGGATAATGTCGACAGATTACCGGCAAGTAAAAAAATCACATTAAATAAATTATATAAAACTCTAACACATTTAGGAGAACAGCTCAAACAAATTGATAACTATCTTGGGACACTAGAAGAAGAGATTGTTAAGATAAACAAAGGGGAGATCAAAGTGTTAGATAAAATATATCCGGGGGTAAAAGTGGCTATTGGCAGCTCAGTAATGAGAGTTAAAGACGAGCTAGAAAATGTAATACTTTTTAAATCCGATGAGCAGATTAAAATCGGTTCCTTTGTATAAGGATAAGTAGGTGATTTATGATGACCTTAAGGACTGTAGAGCTTCAGGTATTAGTACCAAAATCAGTTGAAGTTTCTATAAATAAACAAAAGCAAGATTTATCGACTAGTAATGAAACAAGCATATATGCTGCCCAATTATATCATGAACAAAAAATATCTAAGAAGAAAATCATGAAGTCAGGGGAATCAGAAAAAGGCAAAATAGAAAAAGATAAGGATAAACAAGGGAATAAAAATACTAAACAGCATAAAAATAAAGATTTGAGTAAGGAAACAGATAAAGAAAACCAACTTAAAATAAGCGATAAAAAATTGGGAAATTATATTGATATAAGATTATAAAAAGGTAACAGGTGAATTATATGGGGGCAAACAATATAAATTTAAATTATTTTTTGATAATTTTGCAATTAGTTATAATTACTTATTTTTTTTATATAGCATTTTATAAGATCAGAGATATAGAATCAAAAAGGCTTAAAATAAAAGAAACTCAAGAAGAATTTTACAATTTTATGGAAATATCCAGAGAAATTATAGACGAATATAGCTCGGTTTTTGATTTATTAATAAAAGATCTTGAAGCTAAAATAGAAAAAGCCGAGGTGTTAGCTATTAACTTTAGAGACATTGAAGATAAGTTTACATTTTATCAACAAAGAATTAAACTGTATGAGGATAGTCAATTAGAGAACAAAGGTGATTATGACAGCAAATTAAAGAAAAAAGACTACAAAAGGGTTGCTGAATTGGCGGAAGAGGGGCTTGGGATTACAGAAATAGCAAAACAGCTTAATATAGGCAAAGGGGAGGTAAGCCTTTTTTTAAACCTAAACAGAAGAGATAAAAATAATAATTTATATTAAAAGAATATATTTTATAAACGATAGCATAATATTACTTGAGGTGATATTATGCTTAATAATAAGGCAAGAAAGTATACCCATTTTTTAATAGGTTTTGTAGCCGGAATTGTATTTATACTATTAATTTTTTCTAGCCTTATTTTTTATATTCAAAAAACCGGAATTAATGTTTCAATAAATATAGATGAAATAGTTATCCCTACTACGAATAAGCTTAGCAATTTATACAAAACAGAAATAAATAGTGCAATAACTGCTGTTAAAGAAAATATTCCCAACATAGCTAAAGGGGCTTTGAAGTCACGGAAGACTAATAACAATGCAAATTTGAACATATCAGGGTTTAACATCATTTTACCTAATACTTTTGTTCAAGAGTTTGAATCAAAAGTATTAGAAATAGTAGAATCTGCTCTATATGAATTGATAGATAATATTCAGGTAAGTAATTATATAGAAGAGTTTTCTCAAAAACAGCCAATTATTATTACCGAATTTATCAAAAAAGAATTCGAGCACAAAGAAATAAGCGTAAAATTGCCAGGTGGATTTAATATACCGATAAACATTAATTTTGAGAACCTATATTGATATGCAGCCCTAATTATGGTATACTTTTAAAGGTTGCAGAACACACCTGTTTTGATTTGAAAAAGGGTGCCTTCTAGGACTTTTTTGAAAATGAGGGACAGGGAGGAAAAACCTTGGAGGTGAGTTTAAAATGTCAATAATATCAATGAAACAGCTTCTTGAGGCAGGTGTTCATTTTGGGCATCAAACAAGAAGATGGAATCCAAAGATGGCAGACTATATTTTTACAGAAAGAAATGGAATCTATATTATTGATTTACAAAAGACCGTAAAAAAAATCGAAGAAGCTTATGAGTTTATTAAAGAAACTGTTATGGAAGGTGGCACTGTTCTTTTTGTAGGTACTAAAAAACAGGCTCAAGAATCAATCAAAGAAGAAGCAGAAAGATGCGGCATGTTTTATGTAAATCAAAGATGGTTGGGTGGTATGCTTACTAATTTCAAAACAATAAGGAAAAGAATTGACCGATTGCACGAGCTGGAGAAAATGAGAGAGGAAGGGCTTTATGATGTCCTTCCTAAAAAGGAAGTAATTAAACTCAATAATGAAGAAGAAAAACTGAAGAAAAATCTATCTGGGATTAAAAATATGAAAAATCTGCCAGATGTAATGTTTGTAGTCGATCCAAGAAAAGAAAAAATAGCTGTAGCAGAAGCTAGAAAATTAGGGATTCCAGTTGTAGCAATAGTTGATACAAACTGCGATCCTGATGAAGTAGACTATGTCATACCAGGTAATGATGATGCTATTAGAGCAGTTAAGCTGCTTACTGAAAAGATGGCAGATGCTGTTTTAGAAGGTAAACAAGGAGAGCAATTGGAAGAAACTCAAATGTAATCACCAACAAATATGGTAAGGGAGAAGATAAGGGGATTTCATCCTTACATCGTCCCCTTACCATTAATAATATCAGGGGAGGTAATATTTATGATTACAGCTCAACAGGTTAAAGAATTAAGAGAACGTACTGGGGCCGGAATGATGGATTGCAAGAAAGCGCTTGTTGAAATGAATGGAGATATGGAAGAAGCAGTTAAATTTCTTAGAGAAAAGGGGCTAGCTGCTGCTGCAAAAAAATCCGGAAGGGTAACAGCTGAAGGAATAGTCGATTCATATTTACATGGAGGCGGAAGGATCGGCGTGCTAGTAGAAGTAAATTGTGAAACTGATTTTGTTGCAAGAACTGATGAATTTCGTCAGTTTGTTAAAAATATAGCGATGCAGATTGCTGCTTCAAATCCAAAATACATAAAAAGAGAAGATGTGCCTGAAGAAATTATCAATAATGAAAAAGAAATTCTTAAAGCACAAGCTATTAACGAAGGGAAACCTGAAAACATTGCGGAAAAAATTATGAACGGGCGTATAGAGAAATTTTTCACTGAAGTATGTTTATTAGAGCAGCCGTATATTAGGGATACAGATATTAGTGTAGAGGATTATATAAAAGAAAATATTGCGGCATTAGGAGAGAATATTTCTGTAAGAAGGTTTGCAAGATTTGAAATAGGCGAAGGTTTTTAACCCGTTTATTGTGAAGGGGGAACACTTATCAGTGTTTCTCTTTTTTTAAAAAAGAGGAATTTAACGGAATGATGTAGAAAATAATTTTAGTTGAAGTGGAGGAATCTATATGCAAAAACCTGTTTATAAAAGAATTATACTTAAAATAAGCGGTGAAGCCCTTGCTGGTGATAAAAGTTATGGTATAGATCCAGACACTTTGAATTCAATTTCATATCAAATAAAGGAAATAACGGATTATGGTGTAGAAGTGGCTGTTGTAGTAGGAGGCGGTAATATTTGGAGAGGTCGAAGTGCATCTGATATGGATCGGGCTACAGCAGATTATATGGGCATGCTGGCAACGGTTATTAATTCTTTAGCTTTGCAAGATGCTCTGGAAAAAAGAAATGTTCCCACTAGGGTGCAAACAGCTATAGAAATGCGACAAATTGCAGAACCATATATAAGGAGAAGAGCTATACGACATTTAGAAAAAGGGAGGGTAGTGATTTTTGCTGGAGGGACAGGCAACCCCTTTTTTTCAACAGATACAGCTGCAGCACTGCGGGCAGCTGAAATAGATGCCGAAGTTATCCTTCTTGCAAAAAGAGTCGATGGAGTTTATGATTCTGACCCCGAAAAAAATCCAGGTGCTAAAAAGTTTACGGACCTAAATTATATTGAAGTTTTAAACAAGGGTCTGGGTGTTATGGATTCAACGGCTACGTCATTATGCATGGATAATAAAATACCTTTAATTGTATTTGGAATTAATGTTAAGGGTAATATAAAAAGGGTGGTAATGGGAGACAAGATTGGTACATTTGTAAAGGGGGAGTCAAAATGATAAGAGAAGTTTATAAAGAGACTGAAATCAGAATGAAAAAGGCGATTAATGTCTTAAAATCGGAACTGGCCACATTAAGGGCAGGGAGGGCAACCCCTTCACTTGTTGATAAGATCAATGTGGACTATTATGGTGTTTCAACCCCTTTAAATCAACTAGCCAATATATCTGCTCCGGAACCAAGATTATTGGTAATACAACCGTGGGATCCAAAATCAATTGGGGATATTGAGAAAGCCATTTTAAAGTCCGATTTAGGTATAACGCCGAGCAATGATGGTAAAGTGATTCGACTTGTAATACCTCAACTGACAGAAGAAAGAAGACGTGAGTTAGTAAGAGTTGTGAGTAAAAAAACAGAAGAATGTAAAATCGCTATAAGAAATATTAGAAGGGAAATGAACGATATATTAAAAACTATGGAGAAAGATAGCAAAATCTCTGAAGACGAATTTCATAGGGCACAAGATGAAATACAGAAAATAACAGATAATCATATAAAAGAAGTTGATGAAGTATTTAAATCAAAGGAAAGCGAGATCTTGGAAGTAAAATGAACAAAAATTATATTGATGTTATTGGTTATGAAGAAGCGTATGCAGAAAGCATTTTAAAAAATAAAGGTATAACTATCAGAGAGAAAAAAATATTAGCTCCACCAAATCATAAAAACCAAAATGAGTCCGGATTTCAAGTAAGAATAGTACGACAGCTTATTAATGATGAAACTTGTGAAATTACTATTGGATACTTCTTGAAATAGAAAATAGATAGATTAAACACTTTTCGGTCCCAAACACTTCTATTAATTGTAATTTTTATCATCTTTTTATTAGCCCCCCTCCGAAGAGGGGGTTTACTTAATAAAGGAGAGATTAACTGTGAATATTACAGAACAAGATTTAGATTATAAGAGAATACCTACGCATATCGCAATTATTATGGATGGGAATGGAAGATGGGCAAAAAAACGAGGGCTACCTAGAGTTATGGGGCATCGAGCCGGTATTAAAACAGTGAGAGAGATAATAAAATCATGTTCTGAACTGAATGTAAAAATATTATCATTATTTGCGTTCTCTACAGAGAATTGGAGACGTCCCAAAGAAGAAGTAGATGCTTTGATGGACTTGTTGGTTCTCACCATAGAAAATGAACTTGATGAATTAATAGGGAATAACATAATTATAAAGACAATTGGCGATAAAGGTGGTTTGCCAAAATACGTGCAAAAAAAAGTTGTTGAAGCGGAAGAGAAAACGAAAAAAAATACAGGTATGATAGTTAATGTTGCTTTAAACTATGGTGGTAGAAAAGAAATTGTTGATGGTGTAAAGGAAATATGTAAAAAGGTAATTAATAATGAGATATCTATTAATGATATAGATGAGCATCTTTTCTCACAAATGCTATACACAAAAGGCTTGCCTGATCCGGATCTTTTAATCAGACCCAGCGGGGAACTAAGATTAAGCAATTTTCTTCTATGGCAAAATGCATATACTGAACTATGGTTTACTCCGGTTTTTTGGCCTGACTTTACAAAAGAACATCTAATATCTGCAATTAAAGATTATCAAAAAAGGGATAGAAGGTTTGGAAATGTTTAATTTAGAGAAGGTGGCATAAATGTTATTTGAACGAATCGTAAGCGGTATAATAGGTGTAATTGCTTTAATTATTATTATAAATCTTGTTAGTGCAAGATTATTTTCTGTATTTGTTAATGTAATTGCATTGATTAGTTTTCATGAATATTTTTCAGCTATTTTTAAAAAAAATAAAAGGATTATAAAAATTATACTGTCAATTTTAGGAGTAGGATTTATCTTCATTACATTTAACTTCAATGATGTCGAAATAAATATGATGTATATTATACTTTCATTTATTTTAATTATTTTTGTATATATTATTAAATATCAAAAGGTAAATTTTAGTGAAATTACATATTCTTTTTTTGGATTTATTTATATTTTTGTGCTGTTAAGTTATGCTGTTTTAATGAGATCTATGAATAACGGTATACTGATTCTATGGTATACACTTATTTCCGTGTGGGTGAATGATACCTTAGCTTATTTTATAGGTTTAAAATACGGCAAAAGAAAACTAATACCAAATATTAGTCCTAATAAAACAGTGGAAGGCTCGCTAGGTGGACTTTTGGGCAGCATTACAATATCAATTATTTTTTTGAAATATAATTATCCAAATTTACCGCTTTTAATAGATGTATTTATTGGTTTGATCATAGGTGTTTCTGCCCAAACAGGTGATTTAGCTGCTTCAATTATTAAAAGGCATTCAGGTATCAAAGACTTTAGCAAAATCATCCCAGGTCATGGGGGAATAATTGACAGGCTCGACAGTATTCTATTTGCTGTTCCTATAATTTATTACATAATTTGTATTTTAGATGCTTTGAAAATATAAAAAGTCCGGAGGAGAATAATGAATAATGAAAAAAAGGTTGCAATATTAGGCACAACGGGATCTATAGGTACTCAGACCCTTGAAGTGATTAGAGTTTTAAAAAACAGATTTAAAGTAGTAGGCATGAGCGCTGGGGAAAATTTAGATTTATTTATAGATCAAATTAAAGAGTTTAAACCAAGAATAGTTAGCATAAATTCAGAAGAACATGCAAAGAAGATAAAATATATTTTTCCAGATATTGAAGTAGAATACGGATTAAAGGGTTTAACAGCAGTGTCATCTTTTGATGAAGCCGAAATAGTAGTAGTTGCCGTTACCGGCGGGATAGGTTTAATTCCTACATATGAAGCAATAAAAAAAGGAAAAGATATTGCTCTTGCGAATAAAGAAACTCTTGTTATGGCTGGAAATTTAATAATTACTGAATCAAAAAAAAGAGATGTAGAAATATTACCGATTGACAGTGAACATTCTGCCATATTTCAATGTATTGAAGGAAACAAACATGAACATATAGATAGATTGATTCTTACTGCTTCAGGTGGTCCTTTTAGAGGTTTTAACAAAGAAGATCTTAAAAAAGTTACATCTGTTGATGCACTAAAACATCCTAACTGGAAGATGGGCAAGAAAATTACTGTTGATTCGGCAACCCTAATGAATAAAGGATTAGAGGTAATAGAAGCTAAGTGGTTTTTCAATATTGATTATGATAAAATAGATGTTGTGATACATCCACAAAGCATTATCCATTCGATGGTAGAATTTATAGATGGCAGTATTATTGCTCAAATCAGCGAAACTGATATGAGAATTCCTATACAATATGCTTTGACATATCCTAATAGAGTTTTAAATAATTTTAAAAGAATAGATTTATTAAAGAGCAATAATCTAACATTTGAGCAGCCGGATACCGATACCTTTCCATGTCTTAATTTAGCATATGAAGCTGGCCGAATAGCGGGAACAATGCCTGCAGTTATGAATGGTGCCAATGATGAAGCTGTTAGATTATTTTTGAAAAATGAAATACATTTTTTAGAAATACCAACAATTATCGAAAAAATAATGAATAAACACGATTTAATTAAAAATCCTAACATACATGAAATAATGGAAGCAGAGAAGTGGGCTAAAGAAGAAGTAAATCATTTAAAACTACAAGGCAGGTGAAAATTTAATGAATTATGTTGTACCGATTTTTGTACTCAGCATATTAGTCTTCTTTCATGAATTTGGACATTTTATTATTGCTAAAATAATGCAGATTAAAGTAAACGAGTTTAGTATCGGTTTTGGCCCCAAAATAGTAGATTTTGAAAAAGGTGAGACGATTTATACTTTAAGATTGTTTCCTTTAGGCGGATTTGTAAAAATGGAGGGTGAAGACGAAAAAACGACAGATGAAAGGGGATTTTCAAATAAACCAATATGGCATAGGCTGGCTGTAGTGTCAGCCGGTCCAATAATGAATTTTATTTTAGCTATATTTCTTATATGGTTAATAGCCTTTTTCGCAGGAATTGCATCCACGACAATAGATTCTGTAATACCTTCAGCTCCCGCTGATAAAGCAGGATTAAAACAGGGCGATCAGATTGTAAGTATAAATAATAACAATATTAGAGAATGGCAGCAGATAGTCGATATTATAAGCAGAAGTTCTGGAGACAAACTAAAGATTGATGTAAAGCGAGATGGTAGAATAATATCATATGAAATCATACCTGTGATTGAAAACGAACAAATAGGCGAAATGGAAGTTAAACGAGCGGTAATAGGAATAAAACCCCAGATAATAAAATATCGACCAATCAACTCTCTTATTTTTGCATTCAAGAGAATGGTTTGGTTTACAGCTAGTATAATAGGCGGAATAGTAATGATGATTAAAGGAACTGCTGCAGTTGAAATAACTGGTCCTATTGGAATTATTCAATTAGTAGATGAAGCTGCAAAATATGGAATATTCAACTTGCTTCAGCTTGCAAGTTATATAAGTATTAATTTAGGTTTGATAAATCTCCTTCCAATACCCGCTTTAGATGGTGGAAGAATAATATTTATTTTGATTGAATTAATAAGAGGTAAGCCATTAGATCCTGAAAAAGAAGGATTAATACATTTTATAGGGTTTGCATTTCTGATGCTTTTAATGGCATTAATTATTTTTAAAGACATAACCAAGTTTAACTTATTTTAAAAGGATGATATAATTGAATAGGAAAAAAACGAGGAAAATTATGGTTGGATCTGTTCCTGTAGGGGGGGATTCACCCATTAGTGTACAAACAATGACAAATACAGATACTTCTGATATTGAGAAGACAGTTGAACAGATACATGAACTAGAAAATTGCGGATGTGATATAATCAGAGTTGCCATTCCTGATCAAAAATCAGCAAGAGCACTTTTTGAAATCAAAAACAGAGTTTCCATCCCTATTATAGCCGATATTCATTTTGATTACAAATTAGCCGTTACAGCAATAGAATACGGGAAAGCAGATGGCATAAGGATAAATCCGGGCAATATTGGAAGGCCTGATAAGATTGAAATAATTGTTAATAAAGCCAAAAAATATGGTATACCTATAAGGATAGGCATCAATTCGGGCTCTTTAGAAAAAGATCTTCTTAAAAAATATGGTCAACCTAATGCTGAAGCTCTAGTCGAAAGTGCTATAAAACATATAAAAATGTTTGAACTTCTAAATTTTAAAAATATTAAAGTATCATTAAAATCCAGTGATGTTATAACTACAATTAAAGCGTATAAAATGTTATCAGAAAAAGTAGATTATCCGCTCCATCTTGGAATCACAGAAGCCGGGACTAAATATTCTGGGATAATTAAATCTGCGATTGGAATAGGTACTCTGTTATATGAGGGAATTGGTGATACAATACGAGTATCCCTAACAGACCATCCTAAAGAGGAAATAAAAGCAGGAGTTGAAATACTTAGAGCATTAGGATTAAAGAAAAAAGGTGTAGAGATTATATCATGCCCAACTTGCGGACGATGTAAAATTGATTTGATAGGAATTGCAAATGAAATTCAAAAGAAGACAAGTACTATAGATCAGAGCTTGAAAGTTGCTGTTATGGGTTGTATAGTCAACGGACCGGGTGAAGCCAGGGAGGCGGATATTGGTGCAGCTGGTGGCAATGGAGTAGGAGTGATCTTCAAGAAAGGTAAAATAATCAAGAAGGTTAAGGAAGATAAGATAATTGAGGAATTAATGAAAGAAATTAATCAATTATTATTAAATAATTAGCTATTAAATTCTTATATACAATTTCTTAATTTAAGGAGGCAGTGGAACGTGACAAATAAAGAGAATAATTTTGTAAAAGAAATTACATCAAAAGAGGAAGATTTTTCTCAATGGTATATTGACATTATTATGAAAACAGAATTAGCCGATTATGCCCCAATTAAGGGATGCATGGTTATAAGACCTTATGGTTTTACTCTTTGGGAGAACATGCAGTTTTTGTTGGATAAGAGATTTAAGGAAACAGGGCACTCAAATGCTTATTTTCCAATATTTATACCTGAAAAACTGCTTCAAAAAGAAGCAGAGCATGTAGAAGGATTTGCGCCTGAAGTTGCATGGGTAACTCATGGTGGAACTGAACAGCTAGCCGAAAGAATTGCAGTCAGACCCACATCAGAAACTATTATCTGCAGCATGTATTCAAAATGGATCAATTCGTATAGGGATTTACCGGTACTAATTAACCAATGGGCAAATGTGGTTAGGTGGGAAAAAAGTACTAAACCTTTTTTAAGAACAGCTGAGTTTCTATGGCAGGAAGGTCATACAGCACATGCAACAGAAGAAGAGGCTGAAGAAGAAACATTGCAGATGCTTGAAGTATATAGAGATTTTATAGAAAAGGAATTATCAATACCTGTTATAAAAGGCAGGAAAACAGAAAAAGAAAAATTTGCCGGTGCGCTAAGGACATATACAGTTGAGGCATTAATGTCCGATGGTAAAGCTTTACAATCCGGTACATCTCACAATTTAGGACAGCATTTTGCGAAAGTATTTGATATTACATATCTTGATAAAGATGGAGAACTTAAATATGTGTGGCAAACCTCATGGGGTGTTTCCACAAGATTGATTGGTGCAATTATTATGACACATGGAGATAATAGAGGATTAAAACTTCCTCCAAATGTGGCACCGATACAAATAATAATAGTTCCCATCTCTTCACCTAGCAATAGAGATGTTGTATTAAATAATTGCAATCAGATCTATAATACACTTAAGAAAATCTATAGAGTTAAGTTAGATGACAGAGATGAATATACGCCGGGATGGAAATTTAACGAGTGGGAAATGAAAGGCGTGCCAATAAGATTGGAATTGGGACCAAGAGACATAGAAAAAAACCAAGCTGTTCTTGTACGAAGGGATACAGGAGAGAAAAAATCTGTGAAGATCGAAATGCTAGAAGAATATATAGGTGAACTATTAAATGAAATCCAAGAAAATATGTTAAGCCAGGCTAAAAACTTTGTGCAAAAAAATACCAATAGCGCTGAGACTGTAAAAGAACTTTATGAGATTATGGAACATAAAAAAGGGTTTGTAAAGGCAATGTGGTGCGGTAGCAGAGAATGTGAAGATAAAATCAAAGATGAGACTGGTGCAACTATAAGGTGTATTCCTTTTACACAGGAAAACATCAGTAATAAGTGTATATGTTGTGGGCATCAGGCAAAACAAATGGTATATCTTGCAAGGGCATATTAAAAAAAACTGCTATAAAATATATAATTAATTTTTTTATAGCGCAGGAGGGGACACCATGTCAGTAATTGCTATTATACCAGCATATAACGAAGAAAAAACAATTGGAGGGGTCCTGCAAACCTTAAAAAATGTTGATTTAATTACAAAAATAATAGTTGTAAGTGATGGTTCTACAGACAACACTGTAAAAATTGCCCAAAAACATAATGTCGATGTAATTGAATTTAAGGACAATAAAGGTAAAGGTGCAGCTTTAAAAGCTGGTATTGAAAGAGCAGAAGGGAAAGTAATATTATTTTTGGATGCTGATTTAGTTGGATTGAATGAAGAACATGTTTGCAAATTAGTCCTCCCAGTATTAAATGGTGAAGCCGATATGACAATCGGCATATTTGATAAAGGCAGGATCACTACAGATCTCGCTCAAAAAATAGCACCATTTTTATCTGGTCAAAGAGCTGTTGATAAAAGAATTTTGGAAGAGATATCTCAACTTGAGATAACCCGTTATGGAGTTGAGATGGCTCTAACCAAATATGTAGAGAATTCGGATATACGTGTTGAAAAGGTAATACTTGAAGATTTAACACATATTATGAAAGAAGAAAAATTAGGGTTGGTTAAAGGTTTTACTGAAAGGATGAGAATGTACATGGATATAATAAAGTGCTTAATAAAACTAAGCTAATAGGGAGTTGAACCAATAATATGGATTTTAATTTTTCGTTTTATATAAACATTATTATAAAACTGTTATTATCATTGGTATTGGGTGGGTTAATAGGGCTCGAACGGGAGAGTTTGAACAGACCTGCTGGATTTAGAACCCATATTCTTGTTTGTGTTGGTTCAACTTTAACCATGTTAGTCTCATTATCACTATGCGAAAAATACCCATTTAATGCAGATCCGGGAAGAATAGCAGCTCAAGTAGTAAGCGGAATAGGTTTCTTAGGGGCAGGTACGATAATTAAAGAAGGTGCAACAATTAGAGGATTAACTACTGCTGCTAGCTTATGGACTATATCCAGTATTGGGCTTGCTATTGGAAGTGATTATTATTTTGGTGCGATAGTTGCGACTTTATTTGTTCTTGGTACCTTACTATCGCTATCCAAATTTGAAGAAACATTAGTAAAAAGAAGGTATCAATATATAGTTTATATAGATATGGAAGATAAACCCGGGCAATTGGGTAAGATTGGTTCTAAAATGGGCGAAAGAAATATAAGCATTAAAAACATTAAGATGTTTCATTCGGCAGAAGATAAACTATCTATAGAATTATTAATAAGGTTGCCTGCAGATACAAAAATTGATTCTGTTTTAAGGGAACTTGCAAAAATAGAAGGTGTGTATAATGTATATGTAGATATGTAGAAACCTAAATTATTGGAGGGGCATGTTTTGACTAATAAATTTTCTACGATAATAAAAGAATTAGAAAGCTGTCATGAACAGTGCCTAAATTCTTTCAAAATAACCAAAATTAAGGTTTTTCCCAAAAAAAAGCAGTGTATAGTATATTTTTTTTCAAATGAATATCTTTCTGATAATGTCTTACACCTTATCGAAAATAAAATTGAGAGTTTGCATTGTGTTGGAAGTATAATACTAGAAAATACTGTCAAAAATCCCTCGATCAATAAGTACATAAAAAATAACTGGGTTAAATTGTCAAATAGAGTTTATGAAAAGATACCTGTGGCTCGAGGTTGGTTAGATGAAGCAGAGTGTGAAGTATCAGATGATATACTTACGCTAAAGTTGACAGACCGTATAGGTATAGAAATATTGGAGATGAAAGACATACCATCAATTATACAAGACATTGTTTTTAACGACACAGGCATAAGGATTAAAGTGAATCTAAACATAAGCGATAAACTAGAACATGATAAGATTTACGAAGACTATTATTTATTTAAAGAAGATAAAGAAAGACAATTAACTGAGGAGCTGTTAAAACAGAACGGTTCTGCTGTGAAAGATAAGGCAGATGTTGAAGATTCGATCATTATTATGGGTAAGAAAATATTAGATAAGCCTACAAAAATAAATGATATTCATGGAATGGGGCAAAAGGTAACAATACAAGGGAAAGTTTACGATATTCAAGCAAAATGCATTAGAGATAATTCTACTTTATTAATTATTTCTTTAACCGATTTTTCGAATTCCATATATATAAAGATATTTCAAAAAAAAGATAGTGATTCACTAACAGATAAGATAAAATTGCATAAGTGGCTAAAAATATCTGGGCGAGTTGAATATGATAATTATCTTAAAGAGACTATTATTATCCCTTCTGATATTAATTTGCTGAATAATACTGAAAGAACAGATATTAGTAAAGACAAAAGGGTAGAACTGCACTTACATACTAATATGAGCGCTATGGATGGAATCAGTTCTCCTAATGAATATATAAAGAGAGCAGCCGAGTGGGGACATTCTGCTCTTGCTATTACTGATCATGGTGTAGTACAAGCCTTCCCAGATGCATATAAATATGGACAGAAATATGATATAAAGATTATTTTTGGCGTGGAAGCATACCTAATTGATGACGAAATAGAAATAATAAAAAACCCTAAAAATATTGATATAGATAAAGAGACATATGTTGTTTTAGATATAGAAACTACAGGATTATCAGCTATCAAAGATGAAATAATCGAAATCGGTGCAGTAAAATTAAAAGATGGGAAAATAGTTGATAGGTATCACTCCTTGATTAAACCGCAAGGTGTGATACCATACGAAATAGAAAATTTGACAGGTATAACTAATAAGATGGTTAAAGATTCTCCGAATATAGAATCAGTTATGCCTGATTTTATAGATTTTATTGGGGATTCTACTATTGTAGCACATAATGCTTCTTTCGATATGGGTTTTATATATAAAACATGTGAAGAACTTAACTTGCCACTTAAAAATCCGGTATTAGACACATTAAATCTTTCAAGAACCCTAATTAAAAAACTTAAAAATCATAAACTCAAAACGATTTCAGAACATTTCAATATAAAACTTTTAAATCACCATAGGGCAATCGACGATGCAAAAGCGACAAGTGAAATATTAATAGAATTATTTAAAAAATTAAAAGAAAAAGATATTAATAATTTATCAGAGATTAATAAACTTCGCTGTGAGTTGCTTCCTCAACATATCAGGCCGAACCATGCTCTAATTCTTGTAAAAGACCATGTTGGATTAAAAAATTTGTATAAGCTGATTTCAAAATCTCATTTAAAACACTTTTACAGAACACCTAG